>JAGLSY010000072.1 GCA_023135545.1 Thermoplasmata archaeon
CCCTGCTCTTTCTCGAACAGTTCGGTCTCCTTCTCGATGAGCATGAGTTCGACCTTGTCCACGTCCCTCTTCCTGCGAACTGTCTCATCCTCCAGGTCCTTGATCTCCAGAACCTTTGCCTTTATGCGCCCCTTCCTCTCCTCCAGTTCCCTCTCCTGCGAGCGGACATTGGCTATCTTGGATTCGATCTCATTGTTTCTGGCGGCCAGGTCATTCTCTTTGGCCTCCAATCTCTTTTTCCATTCATCGATGCTCTCCTGACTGTCATTCACTTCTCTCTCCTTTTCGGAAAGTGTGACCTCCTTGTTGTTGAGCTCTTCTTCTCTCTGAAGGGACTCGTTCATCATTTTGTTGGCATTCTCCACCTTGATGGAGGTTTCTTCCTCCTTGGCAGTCACCTCTTCCTCTCTGTCGGTTATCTGGCTTTCCCTGGTAACGAACACTTTTTCCCTGGCATCCAGCTCTCTTCTGAAGTCGTCCAGCTCGCCCTCTCTGCGCCTGGTTGCCAGCCTCCTCTCGTCGATTTCATCCATCTGCTGTTTCATATCTTCTTCTTTCGCATCCAGGTCCTTCTTTTTCTCGGTCAGATGTCCAACAGTTTCTTTCAGTTTTGCGTCCTTCTCCCTGAAATCATCCTCTCTCTGGCTCAGAATATCAGCACGCTCGTTAAGTTTTCCATCCCTGGCATCCTGGACCTCCTTTTTCTCATGGAGCTCAACTTCCCTTTGGTCAAAAGCCTCCTCTCTCTCGATGATATATTCTTCCTTGGCGGTCATCTCGCTTTCCCTCTGGTCTAGCTGCTGGTTCCGATCATCAAGATTTACCTCTCTGGCATCCAATTCCACCGACTTGTTTTGTGCGATCTGTAGCTCGGTCTGTATCATGATGTTCCGCTCGTCCAACTTCGTATCCCTGTTCTCCAGTTCATTCTCCCTGTTTTTCAGCCTTTCCTCATACTGTTTCAGCTTCTCTTCCCTATCGTCCAGCTGCTTTCTCTTGTCGCCCATGAACTTACGGGCCGCCATGAAACCGAGCTTCTGCTGCTCTCCCTCGTCCTTGTCACCCTCTGGCTTCTGCTCATCCTCCTCGACCACAACCTCGTCTTCTTCCTCCTCCATGTACTCGAGTTCTTCGATGACCAGCAATTCGGGGGGCAATATGTCATCTATGTCAAAACCGTTCTCTTCTTGAACAACCTGGGTTTGAAGGTCTTCTACAAGCTCATCCACATTTTCCAGTCCATCCAGGTCAACCGTCGGCTCGGAGAGTTCGGGCTCTTCCTCTTGGCTAACTTCGGAGGCAGGCTCTTCAGAAAAGACAATCTCATCATCTTTCATGATTGGCTTCTTCCGTGTCTTGGTGTCTGTGAGTGCACCCATTTCACCAAGGCTCACATCTGCCGATGAATCCTCATCCTCTTTCTTTTTCTTCTTTTTCTTGAACAGAGCCATGTATCGTCCTACCCCTAAAGGAAATTCAGAAAAACTTCCGACATTTCCTAGTTGCAATATGTCTTAAAGAAATATATAGTTTTTGTTAACCCCAATATTCTGATATTTCCAAAATATAAAATGTAAACATTTATGTAGGTTAAGAACTTCCATCGGTTTCGAGGTACAGCATGGGAAATATAAGGCCAACCTATATCAAAAGGGTAGCCATTGAGCTGGTGAAAACCTATCCAGAGAAGTTCACGGATGACTTTCAGCACAACAAGAAGATGGTCACGGAGCTCACGGACGTGGTGTCAGTGATGATGAGGAACAGGATTGCTGGATACGTCACCCGCTACAGGCAGCATTACGAGGCCTGACCCCGGAAAAAATCCGGGCGAGGCCCGGTGCAACTGTATTGCTCGATATTCTTTTGATAAGCAAAATACCTGATAGCCCTGATGTTAATTTGTGCAGGTTGCACATAGTATTGTTTCGGATGTGAAGATAACCGAGACAAATGCCAGAGGTATGCGATAATGACCAGATATGCCATAGAAACATCTGAACTCTGCCGCGAGTTCAAGACACGCCCGGTCAAGGGCGAGCGCAAGAAGACCATAGTGCACGCTCTGGACGATGTCAACCTCGATATAAGAGAAGGCGAGCTTTTCGGCCTGCTGGGTCCCAACGGGGCCGGCAAGACAACCCTCATCAAAATTCTGTCAACACTTCTTCTGCCATCATCCGGAACGGCAAAGGTGATGGGCCACGACGTCACCACCGACAGCCACAATATAAGGCGGGTCATAAACATGGTCTCGGGCGGAGAAACATCCGGCTATGGCTTGCTCACGGTACGTGAAAACCTCTGGATGTTCTCCCAATTCTACGGGATGCCCAGTAAGTTGGCGAAAAGGAGGATAGACCGCATGCTGGAGATAATGGACCTGGCCGATAAGAAAAACGCCAAGGTAAGGACCCTATCCACCGGCCAGAGGCAGAAGGCCAACATGATAAGGGGCTTCATGACCGACCCGGCATTGATATTCCTGGACGAGCCGACCCTGGGGCTGGACGTCAACGCATCCCGCTTGATACGCGACTTCATCAAGAACTGGATGAAGGACAAGCCGGACAGGACCGTTCTTCTGACCACCCATTACATGGCGGAGGCGGATGAACTGTGCGACCGCATCGCCATTATCAATGACGGAAAGGTGCTGGCCTGTGACACCCCCGAGAATCTAAAAAGGATGGTCTCAATGGATAAGACCCTGAAGCTGGAGGTGAGCCATGTCGACGATGTCAGGGCTTTCAGCACGGTGCCAGGCATCAAGAATTTCACATACGAGCACAGCATATTGAACGGCAATACCAGATTAAAATTCATAATGGATGATGAATCGACGGTTGCGGACATAATCGCAGAGGTTTCCAAATGCGG
>JAGLSY010000073.1 GCA_023135545.1 Thermoplasmata archaeon
TATGTACCATCCAGAAATATTGTATTTCTATCAATAGCACTGGCATATGCCGAGGCAAGGGATGCCGATGCCATTTTCATAGGGGCCAACACCGTGGATTACAGCGGATATCCGGACTGTCGGCCGGAGTTTCTAGAGGCTTTCAGGACAATGGCTTTCATCGGAACCAAGAGGGGCACGGATATGCGCCCAATCATTATCGAGGCCCCCCTGGTCTTGATGAGCAAGGGTGACATTATCAAGGAGGGGATGAAATTGGGAGTGCCCTATAACTTGACGTGGACCTGCTATCAGGGCGGAGAGCAGGCCTGTGGGAAATGCGATGCCTGCAGGTTTCGGTTGAAGGGATTTGAGGAGGCCGGGTTAGATGACCCCATCGAGTACGAGTGATTTAACAATCCGGAAGGCAGTGCCAGGGGATATAGAGGCCATTGTCCAGATAACCAAGGATAACGACCATTTCTGGACTCCGGCCGTAGACGGAGTCGAAGCACTGGCCCGTATAATAGCCCGGGATGGTAATGTGATCCTGGTCAGCGTGGATGATGACGGAAAGGTCACGGGTTTCTTGATCGGGACCTGGGACGGGGCGCGGGCCTTCATACACAAGATCTCGGTGAGCCCGGTAATACACCACAAAGGTACTGGCAGGATGCTGGTCTCGGCTGCGATAGAGGAGTTCAAGAAGACGGGAGCGCCGACGGTGGCCGTGAGCGCGGCCGATGGAACCCGATTCGATGAGGAAGATAGTACCGGTTTCTGGGAGAAGGTGGGCTTCGAATACATACCGGCCAGGCTCATGATAAATTTCAATATTTGGGAGAAAAATGGAGGAAATCTGCATGAAGATAAATGAGATATTTTACAGTCTGCAGGGCGAGGGGTTGACCATGGGAATTCCAACTGCCTTCATCAGGCTTACTGGCTGCAATCTGAGATGTGAGTGGTGCGATACCCTGTTCGCCTATGACGAGGGGAAGGAGATGTCCATCGAGGAAGTGATTGCTGCAATCGGGGAAATGGAAACGAATCAGATATGCATCACCGGAGGAGAGCCACTTGCCCAGGCCGAAGCGCTGGACCTCATCGAGGAACTTCTGGAAATGAACTATCTCATTGTCCTGGAGACCAACGGCTCGCTCAACCTGGAACTGCTGCCCTGCTCCGACAATTTCATGATCAGTATGGATATCAAATGCCCATCATCCGGCATGGCCGAAAACATGGTGCTGGACAACCTCGAGCTTCTGGGGCCCAACGACCAGCTGAAATTTATCATATCCGATGATATAGATTACCAGTATGCGAAATCCATCATGGCAAGTTACGAGCCCGCCTGCAACATCGTGATGACGCCCGTTGGCGGCTCATGCCTGAAAACTCTTGCAGAATGGGTGTTGAGGGATGGGCTGGCTGTCCGGGTTCTTCCGCAGCTACACAAGCTTATCTGGGGCAATGAACGCTGCCGGTGAAGCTTCATAATAGAAAATGTGACCGATTGAATCTGAACAGCCTGAACAATCAACTTCTAGCTGTATGTTCAGATCCCGACCCAAGTGCTGCCTATGATCTTCTTAACCGCAGACACCAAAGACAGGGCGGCCAGATAGCTGGTCCTCGGGTTCTCGGGGAAGGACAGGTTCCTGGTCCAGCATTCTATTTCTCCGGAACTGCCCTTGACTATGAGCCGGTGAGTGTTCCTGGTTGCCTTGGGGTCCACAACGATCTTGACCCTGGTCCTGTCGAATCCCAGGCCGGCCAGACTGATGGTCGCCGCTACATTGATATTCTTGGGAAAGTGTCTTATGGCGTCCCTGGCCCATCCATTGTAAACCACCTTGGGTCTTGTGAGGGTTGAGAGGTCCAGTCCCAGTTTTTTGAAGTATTTTTGACCTTCCAGGGCGCTGGGCGACTTATAGGACATTAAAATAACTTCCTCTATTTCATCGATTGCCATTCCCCCAAGGCCGTCAATGCCGCATATGGCCCCTGACGGAATGTAAACCTTGCAGTTGTTCTGCTTGGCCAGTATCTTGCATTTGTCCCACAGGTTGTCATCCGTAAAGGCACCGACGCTCATGACCAGGGTGCTTTTCCCGTGCTCCAGGGCCATGGGTATAAACTCCCCGACAGCGGACTGGGACGCGGTTTCCACGACAAGCTGACATTCATCCAGTATGTCCTCATAGTTGTCAGAATAACGTACCTTGGCCAGTTCCTGTTCCAGGCCCTGGAGCTTGTCGGATTTCGTCTCGATTATGTAAATCGTGCCTATCTCGTCCATGTCATTCAGTGCCCTGACCAGGGTTTTTCCTATGGAGCCGCAGCCGATTACGCAGATATTCATTGTTTAGGGGATTAATGTGTCAAGGATTTAAATTTTCCTATTGCTGAGAGGAGTCCAGTATTGTGCCAGCGTGGGTCCCAGTATTACTCAGTGTGGGTCTCAGTAATAGATTACATGGCGGGGGGTGGTAGGCGGGCAAAGAGTGCACCCATGGCAAATATTTCAACGCGGTGATGGGGGGCCAGCATAACTTATTTCCAATCCATAATCGTCTCCATAAACTCCTGCATAGCAAAGATTAAGAACCCTAATTGCTATATTATTCGGCTCCGGGAAGACAAGTTTTTCTAATGGGGATGGGACTAATGGATTTAGTAGCCAGCAAGGAAATGGAAAAGTATTTTCATGACCTCATAGCCGAGGCCGACAGATGTTACGAGGTCGCGGCCGAAGCACGTTCTAAGGGGTTTGACCCCTCCCTGGAAGTCGAGATTCCGCAAGCTGACGATCTGGCCTCAAGAGTGGAGAAGCAGTTGAAGGAACTTCCTTTGGTAAACGTGGCCGAAATAATCAGGGAGATCGCCGAGGACAACGACAGGGAGGCCACCTCCCTTCTTGTTGCCAAAAAGATTGCCAGGGAATTCAAAGGCTCCAAGGATGCCGCTCTGGACACGGCGGTAAGGGTAGGGTTGGCTGTCTTGACCGAGGGAATTCTCGTGGCTCCGCTTGACGGCATCTCCGGAGTCGAGATTAATCATTCCGGTGATGGGGATTATGTTTCTATTTATTATGCTGGCCCGATACGCTCGGCAGGCGGGACCGGTCAGGCATTGAGTGTCTTGATTGCCGATGTTGTCAGGCGTGAGTTGGGTATAGGTGAGTACAAAGCCACCTGGCAGGAGGTGGAGAGGTGGAAGGAGGAGATACCACTTTACAAGCAGGCCCAGCATCTTCAATACACGCCCACCGAGGAGGAAATCAAGATAATTCTGGAAAACTGCCCTATATGCATAGATGGTGACGGGACAGAGAAAGAGGAAATTACCGGATTCAGGGACCTGCCCAGGATAGAGGGTAACCGTGTCCGCGGAGGGCCTTGCCTTGTCATAGCAGAGGGGTTGTGCCAGAAGGGTTCCAAGATTAAGAAGCATGTTAAAAAGCAGAAGATTGACGGTTGGGAGTTTATAGACAAGATTGTGAAGGATGAGAAGAAAGGGGCAGTGACATCGATAGAGCCTAACTACAAGTTCATAAAAGACGTGGTCGGTGGTCGGCCAGTGTATGGGCATCCCAGCGCTGTCGGCTCTTTCAGGTTGAGGTATGGAAGGTCGAGAACTGCTGGTCTGGCTTCTATAAGCATACACCCATCCATCATGTACATCCTTCAGGAGACTGCGGCAGTTGGAACCCAGATTAAGATCGAAAGACCTGGAAAGGCCGGTATTTCCACCCCCTGCGACACACTGGAGGGGCCTCTTGTTTTGCTGAAGAACGGTGATTTCATCAGGGTAAGCGACCCCCAAGATGCGATGGGGCTCAATTCGGACATTGAGGAAATCGTGGACCTGGGCGAGATTCTCATTCCCTTCGGTGAGTTCCTGGAGAACAATCATGTCCTGGTGCCGGGTGTTTTCGATATCGGGTGGTACAGGGCGATACTAAAAAGCAAGGGCCTGGAGGAGAATGAAGAAAACCTGAAGCCAGATATCGAAAAGGCCTTTGAAATATCTGGAAAACACGATATACAGCTCCACCCGGATTATACATATTTCTGGAACAACCTGAGCATGGGTGATGTGGATTATCTTCGAAAGGAGTTGTCCGAAAAGGCGGAGATTGAAGGCGGGAAACTTTGCATGCTGGACATCAAAGAGTTGAGGGGGATTCTTGTTAACCTCGGCGTGCCCCACTGGAGATCGGATGATGGAGCCTTCGAGGTGGAAAACGGGCTTGCCGTGTTGAAATGCCTGGGATTGGAGCATAAAGATGGGAGGATTAGGCCATCTTCATCGGGAGATAAAAACGCCGAATCAACCCTCGATTATGTGGCATCACTGGCCGGTGTGAAAATCGGAGACAAATGCGGCACCCGCATAGGTGCGAGGATGGCCAGACCTGAAAAGGGAGACATGAGAAAGATGAATCCCCCGGTCCACAGCCTCTTTGGAATAGGGAGTTCTGGCGGAAACCAAAGGCTGCTCAGCAAGGCCTCGAAGGCGAGCAAGAACCAGGCCCATGTCGATTCGGGGGGAAATTCGCATGATGATGTGGTCATGGTGGATGTGGAGGTCAGGAAATGCCGTGACTGTGGCGAGGAGGGAGTGTTGGCCAAGTGTGAATGCGGCGGCCACCGCCTTGCCACCGAGAGGCATGAATTGCAGGAGATTTATGTTTTTGATATGCTGAGAAAGGCCATGTCCAACCTCAACTTGAGCATGGACAAGATGCCCAAGGTAAAAGGAGTGAAGGGCATGATGTCCAAGAACAAGAGTGTGGAAATGCCCGAAAAGGGTATTTTAAGGGCCAAGAACGGCGTTTTCGTCTTCAAGGACGGCACATGCCGCTACGATGCCACTGATGCCCCTCTTACCCATTTCAGGCCCTTTGAGATTCGCACCAAGGCCGAGACCTTGAGAAAGTTGGGATACAAGAAGGACATCCACGGTAAAAAACTGGAAAAAGATGACCAGCTGCTGGAACTGAAGCCCCAGGACATAATCCTGCCCCTGGACGGCGGGGAGTACATGCTCAAGATATCGAAATTCATCGACGAGCTTCTGGTTCGTGTTTATGGTATGGAGCCCTTCTACAATGCCAAGAAGAAGGAGGATTTGATAGGGGCGGCTACCATGGGACTGTCACCCCACACTTCGGGAGGGATGCTTTCCAGGCTCATAGGATTTACCAAAGCCAGTGTCGGTTACGCTCACCCCTATTTCCATGCTGCAAAAAGGCGAAACTGCGACGGGGACGAGGACTGTTTCATGCTGTTGATGGACGGCCTTCTCAACTTTTCGTGGTCTTTCCTACCGGAGAAGAGGGGTGGACGAATGGACGCGCCGCTTCTGCTGTCCACTATACTGAATCCCAACGAGATAGACAAGGAGGCGCACAATGTAGACCTGATGGATGCCTACCCTTTGGAAATTTACGAAGGGGGCCTGGAATACAAAGACCCGCAGGAATTGGAGAAAGACGTGGACATAGTGTCCGGCCGCATCGGGACAGTGCTTCAGTACGAGGGCTTCGGCTTCACCAATGATACATCGGATATAGCTGGCGGGCCAACCGTATCATCGTATAAAACCCTGGGTTCCATGGAGGAAAAGACAAAGGTACAACTGGAATTGGCAAGGCTGATAAGGGCCGTGGACCAGAAGGATGTGGCAGAGCGCTTGATAAACGGTCATTTCATGCCGGACATGCTCGGAAACCTGAAATCCTTCGCCACACAGACCGTGAGATGCACCAAGTGCAGTACCAAGTACAGGCGGATACCTGTCAAGGGAAATTGCTACTGCGGCAACAAGTTGATTTTAACCGTGCACGAGAAAGGTGTGCGAAAATACCTGGAGATGTCGAAGCGGATTGCCAAAGAGTTCGACATCTCGGTTTACACCATCCAGAGATTGGAGAATATCGAAAGGGCCATGTGCTCCCTATTCCAGAACGAGAAGGTGAAGGACTGCACACTGTTCGACTTTTGACGTGACTGGACAGAATCAAGGGTTCCAGTAATAGCCAGTATGGGTTCCAGTATCTGATAGCGTGGGTTACAGTATTGCCCAGTGTGGTGGGGGAATGGCAGGTGGGCATAGCCAATAGCCAGCAAGGAAATCCCCATTCGGCCAGTGTGGTGAAGGAGTCTTTATAACTCTCCAACTCATTAAAAACCGACAATATTTATCCAGATGATGCCCACCAATACCAATATCAGACCGATACCGAATACAAATATCGTGGTACTATATCTGCCCCGATCCTTGATTTCAATATCCTTTTTTCTTCTGAACTGCTTCACCTCGATAAAATCGGGTGCGGAGCCGGAGTATGCCATCCTCTTGTATGGATTGCCCTCGGCAGCCCCTCCCTGAGCCACCCAGAGAAGTATCCAGAGTCCCATTCCAGCGATAATTGACATCACCGGTGAAAAGACCGCACTGAGGATGATGCCGATTATCATAACCCCCAGTGCTATCTTGTGTATCTTCTCCATGATGATAATAATGACCCCCGGCTATATAAAGGATGTTCGGGAAGTCCCTGGGATATCCTAATATTTTCTTAGTTCACTCATCGATGAAAATAAAGAGTAAAAGACCTCCTACCAGTAAAATAATTCCAATGGTCAGCGGCATCTGGAATTGGTCTGTATCTACATAGAGAGCCGGCCTTCCTCCCAGATAATAGGCCAGCGCTGAGCCTGCCAGGATTATTATTCCTATGATGGAGACCAGGCCCCCGTATTTCAACCTCTCATTTCTCATTCTATTCCCTAATTCATGAAATATAAATGGGATTATTTAAAACGTCCTTGTGAAAGCCCAAGGCCTGCTGGTAAATTGATCTGGGTTGCGGATTATGAGTGGTGATTAATCACGAACAATGGCAAAACCGTTCTTATCGACAATGAGAGGATTGTAATCCCTGCCGTGATTGGTCTCCCTCATCTTGACAATTCCGAGGAAGAGGTTGGTGCCCTTTCCGGACCTCTCGGTCTTAAGGTGGATTATGGAATCGGCCAGGAATTCTTCAACCCCGTAGGTTCCGAAGATTTCCTTCTCCGGCTCGAACATCTCGGTTATGATGAAAACTGTTATTCCCAGGTCCCTCAACTTCTCGAAGAAGAAGAATAATTCGGTTCTCGGATTCTTGAAGGTCGTCAGCGAGTAAAGAGCCGACAGGGAATCCAGAACTATGACCTCGCAGCCAAACAGTTTTTTATAATTCTCTATCTGGGTGATTATTGAGTTGAGCCAGTCTATTTCCTCGATTTTCTCGATATTGGTTTCCTTTCTCAGATGGGCAATATCGATCACGACCATATCCTCCAGGTCGTTGACTAGAAGGTTGGTCGTGCCCTCCGGGTCGAAACCCAGTTTCCTCATGTGCCTCTGCAAACTGGCCCTGCTCTGCTCAAGGGTGAGATAAACGCCCTTCATCTTGTCCTTCTTGGCCAGGTTGTAAAGGATGCTGTAGCAGAAAGACGATTTCATGGAGCCAGCCCTGCCGCAAACCAGAACGATATGCCTGGCCGGGATTCCGCCGTCCAATGTCTCATCCAGCCCCTCTACGTAGGTCTTTATGCGCTCGTTCTCCATCAATTTTTCCTGGGCCTGCTCGTTGTCTTTGTTGATATCCAGAGCCTTCTTGTAACATGTGATCGCCTCCGAGCCCCTGTCCAGAGCCATCAACGCATCTCCGTACTTCACCCAGGGAACGTCATTTTTGGGGTTTATCTCGATAAGGATCTCGTAGGATTCCATGGCCCTATCGTATTTTCCCCTCTCCCTGTAAATGTCCCCCATGGTGAGAAGTGCCATCTCGTTGGAGTCATTGACCCTCAGGGCTTCTTTGAGGCTCTGTAGTGCCTGACCCCATTTTCCTTTCTTATAGAGGTCGAGGCCCCGCTCGACGAAAACCGCGTCTTCGGTCCTCTTCGACTTCTTGGGTTTTTCCTCGGCTTCTTCAGGCTCGGCATCGATGTCAGGATGAAAATGTCCATAAATTTCCTCGGCCAGATTCTTGTTTATGCCTTTCAGGGCAGTCATATCCTTAACAGTGGCCTTCTCGAGGTCCTTCGTGGATTCGAAACCGCCCTTGTACAGTATCTTGGCCTTTGACATGCCAACACCTGGTATGGCAATAAATTCTTTCAAAACGTCTTCCATATCTGTCATGGTATCATCCTTGTAAACCTGATAATGAGCTTAAGATCAAACCTTTTCCTTGTCCAATATGTCCTTCAGGCCCTCGTAAATCTTGCTGGCGATAGCCTCCCCGGCCATGGTTCTGCACAGATTTCTTATGGCATCTATGAGCTTCTCGTAGTCCTCGTAGCTGAGGTCTTCCTTCTCGATACCCAGTTTCTTTTTCTGGAGTTCCACGGTCTTGTCTGCCATTTCCCCGAACAACGGCTGCATGAACTTGACCATTTCGGATTCTAGGTCCATCAAACCAACTCACGATTGAATTGCCCACTACACCTACTCCTATAATGTTATTACTTAATAAAGGTTTTTTATGATAGTAATGTAAATCAATTTTTGAACACCCCCGCCTTTCAGACGAGGCTCTCAAATCGGAGCCAGTTGGGTATGAGGGGATTTGTTATGTGGGGGTGAAAAAGGACCCCGCCCTTCGGACGGGGCTTCGTTTGTTCCCCTCGCTCGTTTTTGCGAGGAGGATATCTTTTTGTTGGGTATCGCTGTCACTCGCTGGCACATCAATAGCACAACCCCGCGTCTGCGTTGCTCGCCATCACGCTCACTACGTTCGTCGTGACCCTCGGCCAGCAAGACTGGCCTGGGCGGGGCATGTTGCCTATGGATTGCTTTGCTGTTTTATGCATTGGTTAAATGGTATCGACCAGCATCCAAAAGCAAGGGTCCCAGTAGTTGATTTCGTGGGTCCCAACAATACCCTACATGGTGGGGGTGGACGGAGGGTATATATGCACCGATTGCGGATGTTTCAATTTGGGCCGGAAGGCGGGTTAATGTGCTCCACATAAAGAAAATTAAAGTTAAAATTCGATTTTTTTCCCCGACTTATCTCTCTTGACCTTGCCGAATTCCGTGAGTTTTGACAATGTCTGGCC
>JAGLSY010000074.1 GCA_023135545.1 Thermoplasmata archaeon
CCGCATATTCCGATGCCGCATTTCATGTACCTTTCCAGAGAGCATTGGACCGGTATGTTGCTGGCCCCGGCAATTTCCAGAACCTTCACCATCATTATTTCCGGCCCGCAGGTGATTATCTGGTCAAAATTGTTGTTGGATATAAGCTCCTTGGCAAGGTCTGTCACGAAGCCGTGGAATCCGGCTGAGCCGTCATCCGTGGCCATGTGAAGCGGCACACCCAGAGCTTTCATTTTTTCCATAAATGCGATTTCCCCTCCGGTTCTTCCGCCGATTGCCACCATGACTTTTCTTCCCTCGGCCAGGGCCCTTTCCAGGGCCGGCATGATGGGTGCGATTCCCACGCCGCCGGCAATGAATAAAATATTCTGGCCAGTGATGGAAAATCCTTTTCCAAAGGGACCCCTGATACCGATCTTGTCGCCCGGTTTGAGATTGTGGAGAACTTCGGTGGCCTTTCCCACCTTCTGGATGGTCATAGAAATTGGATAGGTTGCCGAGGAAATGCTCATGGGTATCTCGTCAACATCAGGTATCCAAATCATGACGAATTGGCCGCCGCAGACTTGATCTCGTGGTTGCCAGTCGATGTCCAATGTGAATATGTTGCCAGCCTCTTTTCGATTATCCAGGATCTTGACGATGTCCATGCTCATACCCCCGGTTTGGGCGGATGGACAATTCCCCTCATTTCGGATATCTGGGTGTAGCCATTGGCTTTCATGAACTCCTCTATTTCCGCGCAAACCTTTTTGAAAATGTCGATGCCCCGATAATGAACGCCGCTTCCTATCTGTACCGCGGATGCGCCGGCCATGAAATACTCAATCGCATCCTGGCCAGTCAGTATTCCGCCGACACCGATTATGGGTATCTTCACCTCGGAGGCGATCTCGTAAACCGCCCTGACACCCACTGGTTTGATTGCGGGACCGCTCAACCCTCCCATCTTGTTGCTGAGGACTGGCTTGCCTATTTCGGGCTCGATCTTCATGGCCTTCATTGTGTTGATGGCGACTATGCCGTGGCCCCCGGCCTTCTCAACCGCCTCGGCTATGCTGGCTATGTTCGGAACCATGGGGCTCAGCTTGGCAAAGACCGGAATATCAACGGTATTGACCACTCCTTCGACTATCTTGGAAACCTCCTCGGGGTCGCTGCCGGTCTCGATCCCGTAGCCGCTGGCATGAGGGCAGCTCAAATTCAACTCGATGGCATCCACGCCATAACCTGCCATCCTGCCGGCCAGCAAGGAAAATTCAGATGGGCCTTTGGCGAAGATGCTTCCGAATATAGGAATTCCGTCTCCACCCTCTTTGACAACCCTGATCTCCTCCTCGAAATTATCTATGCCAGGGTTGGGAAGGCCCATGGCATTGAGTAGTCCATTATCAACCTCTATGACGCTGGGGTTTCCATGGCCAGTTCTGGATTCGAGTCCTATGGATTTTGTAACAAGAGCTCCGGCGCCCCCTGACTCGGCAACACGCAAAAGTGATTGGCCGGTTTGGCCTAAAATTCCCGATGCCAGCATGGTGGGATTCCTCAACCTGAGGCCAGCAATTGATGTTTCAAGGTTCATCATATCGAGGGTTCTCAATCCTGGTATTGCACTTAAAGGTTTCCTATTGTATTTGAACCCTCGGTCGCCATTAAACGAAAGAGGTGGCTAGAAGGTGGTGATTACCAGTCTACAATCCAGACAGTATCAGCAGGTACGTGCACCCAATATCCTTCGCCGGGTTTCATCATGTACGAATCAGCACATTGGCTAATACGATATGGTGCGGTTGTGTTGAATCCCTCAACTCTATCGTATCCAGTTCCAACCAGAGCATCTGATATGTTCTTTTCTGTGAGAGACGGGTATCCAACAAGATTCCAGCCTGCATATAGATTGATAGATGTAGATGTTAATTCATTACCCATTACAGTAAGATTCACCCAGGATTCGGTTATGTTGATCCAGAAGCCCATTTTGTGATCTAATAGTTTCAGGTCGTTCAATTGGTCTGGTCTGATAGTTGCATTTGTTTTCCAATGGTCCGGGTCTGTTGAATTGTAAACCAGGATGTAATCCCATTTACCGTTAATCGAAGAAAGAATCTTGTCGATCGAAGTATCTGTTTGGTTCAGTGGCAGGGATATTAGGTTCCAGCCTTCATCCAACGGTATCACAAACCCAGTTGTTAATTTAAACACATAGGCCGAGCCCTGGTCAAAGCTTGTTGCATCATCATAAGGTGCTCCAACAACAAGGACATCACCGGAAATTGAGACAGAATAGCCAAAATTATCGGATACCGCCCCATCACTAGCTGTCTGCTTGGTCACCTGGCCCCAGGTATCTGCACCGCCTGTATTGCGCTCGAAAACATAGGCTGAGCCCTGATCAACATTCGCGCCAACATTATCATAAGGCGTTCCAACAACAAGGACATCGCCAGATATTGAGATAGACACGCCGAAACGATCGATTGCCGCCCCGTCACTGGCTGTCAGCTTGATGACCTGGCCCCAGTTATCTGCGCCGCCTGTATTGCGCTCGAAAACATAGGCAGAGCCCTGATTAGAATTCACACCGATATCATCACTATCTGCTCCGACAACAAGGACATCACCGGATATTGAGACAGAAACGCCGAAACAGTCATCTGCAGCACCGTCGCTAGATGTCTGCTTGGTCACCTGGCCCCAGTTATCTGCACCGCCTGTATTGCGCTCGAAAACATAGGCAGAGCCCTGATCAACATTCGCGCCAACATCATCAAATTGTACTCCGACAACAAGGACATCACCGGAAATTGACACAGACCGGCCGAAACGATCGATTGTCGCCCCGTCACTGGCTGTCAGCTTGATGACCTGGCCCCAGTTATCTGCGCCGCCTGTATTGCGCTCGAAAACATAGGCAGAGCCCTGATTAGAATTCACACCAATATCATCACTATCTGCTCCGATAACAAGGACATCACCGGAAATTGACACAGAAATGCCGAAAAAATCGGTTGCCAACCCGTCACTGGCTGTCAGCTTGGTAACCTGGCCCCAGTTATCTGCACCGCCTGTATTACGCTCGAAAACGTAGGCGGAGCCTTGATAAACTTTTGCACTAACATAATCAAAAGGCGCTCCAACAACAAGGACATCACCGGAAATTGACACAGAATAGCCGAAATTATCAAATTCCGTCCCGTCACTAGCTGTCAGCTTGGTGACCTCGCCCCAGTTTTCTGTACCACCTCTATTGCGCTCGAAAATGTAGGCTGAACCCTCATCAGAGCTCGCACCATCATCATCAAAACGCGCTCCGACAACAATAACATCACCGGAAATTGACATAGACCAGCCGAAATGGTCCTCTATCGCACCGTCACTGGCTGTCAGTTTTTTAACTTCGGTAACGATGAGTGGGTCGATCGTTAGGGGATATGTTACTGAGGTATCATCTATGAAAATTGATATTTTTGAAGATCCAGACATAGAAAGCCAGGCAGAAACATCTTGGCCTAGCGCATCGATGACTATTAAGTCCTTATAGGTCAGGACATGTTCTCCCGAATCGTCATGGAATGCGATTGCCTCTCCTTTGTCTATTGCTCTTGGTGTGAGTGTTGTTTCGAGAGCCATCTCGATCACGAGAGGTGCATTTATCTTTGGCTGAGGGGGGGCTTCAATAGTGAAACCCTGCTCAAGTCCTTTTTCGTCATTGATATACCATCCTGTAAGTTGTGGTGAATATTCATAATTGATATGGTTTTTCTCCACAGATAACTGAGGCTTTGTAGTAATGGATGATACCTGGCCACTGTATCCAAAACCTGAGAGACCAATATCCCACGACCAGCTATTCTCTGTATTAGGCGAAACTGAAACACCGCTCTCGTTAAAGATAATGCCAAAGCCGCATCTGGAATTGGAGCCCACAAACCCCTCGCTTGGATCATGCCTGGTAAGATGATATTGGGCTTCCTGAACAAGGCTGCTTATCGTAGCCCTATATTCATCAGAAAGGTCTTCCAGGTCAGCTGTATCTCTGACTTCCTCGTTTATATCGAACACTAGAAAAATCGAGCTGGACAGCAACATAACACACAGAAATATAACACATATTTGTTTAATCTCAATCAACCCCACGCAATGTAACTTGCACTTAAATCAAAAGTATAAACAGTCTTATAAATCTATGGGCAATACACTAATTACAGATGTAAAATTGAGGGATGTGTACTCTGGTGCGGTTTTCTTGATGCAAAGCATCTTGCATGAAACTGAATAGGACAAAACTATTATAGCTTCCCGAATTATTATTAGTTTGATGATTGAGGATGAAAAAGGCTTGGGTCTGGTCCACGTAATAACCGGCGACGGAAAGGGCAAGACCACATCGGCGCTGGGACTGGCTGTCAGGGCTACTGGCCACGGCTTCAAGGTAATTATGATCCAGTTCATGAAAGGGAAAATTAATTATGGAGAATTGGAAACCGCCAAGAAGCTGGACAATTTCGATATAATTCAATTCGGAAGGCCTGACTTTGTGGATAAAGAAAATCCGGCAGAGGTGGATATCAAACTGGCCCAGGACGGGCTGGAATATGCCGGGCAGGTTGTTGATGGAGGAAAATGCGATATTCTCATACTTGACGAGATATGTGTGGCCGTGGACTGGAAACTTGTGGGACTGGATGATGTACTTAATCTGATTGATTCCAAACCTGATGATATGGAACTGGTCATGACCGGCAGGTACGCCCACGAAAAACTGATCGAGGTGGCCGACCATGTTTCCGAAGTTATGGAGATCAAGCATCCTTTTAGAAAGGGCGTGATGGCGAGAAAGGGGATTGAATTCTGATGTGCCAGAAGATGAGATTTGCTTTTAATAAATTCTTATTAATTTCAATTGTTTTGTTGCTCGCGGGAAGCGGTTTTATCTTTCAGGCACAGGGCAATGAGGAAATAAACCTGGTTCTGGATGAGGGTACGAGAGCCGGTGAACTAGCCAACTGGACCGTCATGGTTTACATGTCCGGAGACAGCTCCCTGAGCGATAATGTTCTGGATGACCTGGCGGAGATGAGGGATGTCGGCTCTGGCAATGGCCTGGAGATCATCACTCTAACAGACATGTCCGGGGACGGCGACACGAAAATATACCACATTCTCGAGGGAAGCCATGAAGAGATACAGAACAGCGAGGTCGATGCATCCTGGGGCGAGGAGCTTGATTTGGGAGACCCGGATGTGCTGGCACGATTCATCGAGTGGGCCGCGGAAGAGTACCCGGCACAAAATTATCTCCTTGACCTGTGGGGCCACGGAAACGGATGGCCAGGTGTTTGCCCGGACAAGGGCGACCGCCTAACCGCTGTGGAACTCCAGTGGGCTCTGGACCATGCCATTGGCCAGGGTGTTGAGTTGGATATGATAAGTATGGATGCCTGCCAGATGGGGATGGTCGAACTCTTTTACCAGCTGAGGGGGAGGGCCGATTACGCCATCGGTTCGGAGAAGGACGTGCCCCTGGACGGCTGGCCCTATGATGAGATACTGGGTATATTGAAAGATGAGCCGGATATCGAGCCCGTGGATTTTGGCCGCAAATTCGTTGACCGGTATATTTCATGGAGCACGAGCAACAGCGGCTATTCCACCACCCTTTCCCTTATCGACCTGGACAAGATGGACGGAGTGGCGTCGGCACTGGATGCCCTTGGGAACGAGTTGATGGTTGATATGGGTTATTTTCATCCAGAAATTTCCGAAGCCAGGGCAATTACGGAAGAGTATGACGGGGCAGACCAGTACGACCTCAAGCATCTTGTCACCAACATGGGTAAGATGGATGTTGCAATGACCTTGAAGGAGTTGGGGAATGATGTTGCCAGTGCGGTGGAGGATGCCGTGGTGCATGAAAAACACTGGACCAGGCCCAACAACGCTGATGAGCCGGCCGACAATGCGACCGGAATGTCCATCTGGCTCCCAAGAACCACGGCCTCCGTGAGCTACAGGACTTTGGACCTGGCCGAGGATACCTCATGGGATGAGTTCCTGGACGCGGCGGCCTCCAAGTGGAATCTTGGCAGTCGGGAAGAAAGCGCTGTGGATTTCACTACTGGCTCCTCAGATACAGATAATGATGGCCTGAATGATCTGATAACAGCCAATATTCCAAGCGGCCAGTCCTTTATTTCATATCAGATTGATTTTTATGATTCCGATGATAAGCTGGTCCATTCTTTTGATTCGGAGATAACTGCGATGCCCGCTGGCGTGGACATAAATTGGAGCCCGGAAACCCCTGGTAAATATCTGGCAGCCTTTTATTTCAGAGATGCTAATGGAATTTTGGTCAACTACTCGCTGATTGACGAGGGGCTTAATTCAGAGGAAGAATACATCATTGCCGGCCAGGTTATTTCCCACACCGGAAAGAGGATGCGCCAGGTGCGGGTTTCGGTGATGGATGAAGACAACAACACGGTTGCGGACACCATAACGGATGCCAGCGGAAAGTTCAGGTTCATATTGACAGCGCCGTGGGACACCAACGGGACCAACATGACAATTATCAGCCATCTGGGCATCTACTCGCAAAATGTCACCCTCCAGACACTGGAACCGGTGAACAATGTGAAAATCGAGGTGATCAACGGCCCGGATTTTACCTTGCCGCTTCTTTATCTGGCCCTGTTGCTGGACATTGCGGGATTTGTTCTGGTGGGTCTTTATCTTATATCCCGCAACCGTGGTGAGAAGCAGAGAGAGGATGAACCTTATCCCGATATAGCAAATATGGCCCCGGATGCCCGGTTTCAACCAGAAATAGATGATGGCAGCCCATAAGATAGGGTTCCAGTATGCATGTGCCAGTGTGGATTCCAAGCCTGTCAACGTGGGTCCCAGTGTTAGTTAGCATGGGTTACAGTGATGTGTTAGCATGGTGGGGGACTGGAAGGTGGGTAAAGAAAGCACCAGTGGAAGATGTTTCAGCACACCAGCATAGTTTTTTCATCATGGTATCATAAAGGCTTTTACCACGGTTTGCATTCCAGAACCGATGGAATTCAACGCCGACCTGCACATTCACGGCCTCTATTCGAGGGCCACCAGCCGTAACATGACCATCAAAACACTGGCCAAGGAATCCGGCAGGAAAGGAATGAGCCTGCTGGCCACCGGCGACTGCCTCCATTCCAAGTGGCTGGCCGAGGTGAAGGCCGCGGATAAGGTGGATGACGGAACCTTCGAGTTGGAGGGGACCAGATTCATCCTGAGCACCGAGGTTGAGGCTGCCAAGCGGGTTCACCACCTCATTTATTTTCCATCGATCTCGGCTGTAGAAGGCTTCAAGGAGAGCGTGAGTAAATTCTCCACCAACCTGGAGGCTGACGGACGCCCCAACATCAAGCTGGATGGGGAGGAGCTGGCCATGCGGGCTCAGGATGTGGAAGCTTACATCGGCCCGGCCCACGCTTTCACGCCCTGGACAGGTATGTACGCCCATTACGGCAGCCTCGAGGAGTGTTATGGTTCCATGGCCAGTCATGTAAAATTTCTGGAACTGGGGCTGAGCGCGGACAGCAGTTATGGAGATTTGATTCGAGAGTTGGCTGACATTACTTTTCTGACAAACTCGGATGCCCATTCACCCTATGCAATAAGGCTGGCCAGGGAATTCAACACAATCAGAGCCAAGGATATGACCTTCGATGAGGTGATGAAGGCCATAAAGAGGGAGAAAGGAAGGAAATTCGTGCTCAATGTCGGTCTTCCGCCCCAGGAGGGGAAGTACAATGAGACCGCGTGCCCGAGATGCTTCGAGCATTACACTCTGGAGGAAGCGGTGGCCCGCAGATGGAGATGCTCCTGCCGCGGCGTGATTAAAAAGGGGGTCAGGGACAGGGCGAAGGAACTCAGCGATGACGGTGTTGTTCGCAGGCCCGCACACAGGCCGGATTACATCCATATAATACCCCTGGGCGAGATAATCAACCAGGCTCTGGGTATTTCATCACCCTACACCAAGAAAGGATTGGCAACATGGGAAAGACTTATTACAGAATTTGGGAATGAGGTAAAGGTGCTTCTGGAGGTGGATATATCTGCCATACGGGAGCTGGCTGGTAAGGAAGTCGCCGAAGGTGTGGAGGCTTTCAGGACCGGGAAGGTTGTTATAATTCCCGGAGGGGGAGGCGAGTACGGCAAGGTGCTTCTGCCGGGAAAATCAATTGGCATGGAACAGAAGGCCAGCAAGAAGAAAAAAGATGGGCAAATGACATTGATGGACAGTTACAAGGAGAAATAAAATAGATAGTAAGAGGGAGGAATTTGAAAGCGAGAGCAACGCGATTGCTTTCAAAAGCTCGTAATGAAATGGAGAGGTTAAATATGGATAGAGATTTGGCCGAGCTCGCGGTGAGCAAGGTGCAGGAGCAGGGTGGGGGGGACGAGCATGGTAAGCACTATCAATGAGCCAGTATCTGTGCGATTCGTATTTGGCAAGCCAATCACTCTCTCAAAATTCCAAGGAATTTTTCGAGCAAGCCCAATCGCTATCAATTGCTAATGAAGACAATTGGGCGCAGTCCGCAGCTTGCCAAAGGCAAGCGAAGGATAATCAACATTGTCTGGGGCGGGTAACGAACCCCGTCATAAAATAAGTAATTGGCTAGTCATACATCAATTAACATTATATCCATAGACCCGATTGTCGAACCATGGATTGGTGGACTGCCGCGATTCTCGGAATAATCCAGGGCATTACAGAATGGCTTCCCATCTCCAGCTCGGGGCAAACATCCATCGTGATGGTGGGAGGCTTCGGCATAGAACCGGAGATGGCGATTACCCTGGGATTGGCTATTCATATCGGGACGGCCCTGGCAGTTGTGGCAAAATATCCAAAAGACATCATGAAAATGACCAATCCAAAGGCAGGAAAGATTCAGGAATTCTACTGGATTGTCACCATAATTTCCCTGCTCTGCGCCATTCCTTTTTTGATACTGCTGGAAGCGACTTTTGACAGTAACCTGTGGACCGGCGAGACAATCACGATCTTTGTGGGGCTGGCTCTTATAATAACAGGGCTGATACTCAAAGCCGGTAAGACTAAAAAGGGAGATAAGCTGGCAAAGGC
>JAGLSY010000075.1 GCA_023135545.1 Thermoplasmata archaeon
TGTACCCTTGAGTTAACTCCCAAACTCATTAAACTCACAGAACTCAATAAACTATGCCTCGCGCCAGTCCAGTCCTACCGTGCGCAGGCCGAGCTTGGGAATAAGTCCCAACCGCCTCTTGTGAACGGACTTCTCGACCAGCTTCCTGACGTGCTGCACTTCATCCGGACCTAAGCCGGTTCTTTTCACGATGGCATCATCATCCAGGCCCATCTCTATTCCGTGCAGTATCCTGTCAAGGGTTTCGTATGTTATCCCGAGTTCATCCTCGTCGGCTTGCCCGTGCCAGAGGTCCCCCGAAGGTTTTTTGTCAATGAAATTGGACGGGACGCCAATCTGCCTGGCCAGTTCCCTCACCTGGGTCTTGTACAGATCTCCGATGGGCGAGATATCTGCCGCGCCGTCGCCGTACTTTGTGAAATAGCCGGTCAGCAGTTCGCTCTTGTTGCTCGTGCCAAGGACCAGTCTGTTTTCCATGCCCGCATAGTGGAATAAATGGATCATTCTCGCTCTGGCCTTGACGTTTCCCTGTATCATCTGCGAGTCAGATGGGTGAAGTTTAAGAAGGGCCTCCACGTGGTCGGTTATGTCAATTTCCTCGATTTTCACACCAAGGCCAGCACAGTATTCTCTAACCTGCTCCATGTTCTCCTTCGGGGTGGTTTTGTCTGGAAGCAGAAGTCCTTTTATCTTATCCGCGCCAATGGCATCGGCCGAGAGTTTCAAAACAACCGTGGAATCCAGGCCCCCGCTCAGGCCGATGATGAGGCCAGATGCTCCGGATGAGGCAAAATAATCCTTGATAAATCTGTGAAGGATTTTTTCCATGACCGGGTCAAATTTGGGAGACATCATCCAATAAATGATAGGGGTGATTGTTAATTATACTTGCGATAAATATTCATGCCAAGCCAAAATAATTATAACTCCTGTTCATTATGGACTGTCCGATGAGATACACCTACTGCGAGGACTGTGAGGATGCCTTTGCCAGAAGTATGTTAGAGGGTGACAGATGCATCTACTGCGGAAGTCAGAACACGAAGAAGGTGTCTGCAGGCGGAGGTTTATTCTATTATCTCGGATACGGCCTGCTGCTGGCCGGTGCCGCCATAATAATATTTTTCGAGGATGGCAATCTCAAGTGGGCTGCCTTTACAATCTTTCTCACAGTCGGCTTTATTCTATCTGTCCAGGGAAAATCACGGTTGAAGCAAAAGGCTGTAAAGATGGGAAAAGGCGAAGCCTGAATTCTGATAGCTAACTACAGATTTAATTATCTTTAAAAGTCCATCTTCAGAGAGACGTATGTTATGCCGCCGGATTCTGTCACCGTGGCGCTCTCGATGGTTACAGGACCTATCGGTCTGTCGTTGGCCCCAACCGCCGTACCGCCGATCTCATCTACTATGTCCATGCCAGACACCACAACCCCGAAGACCGCGTGTTTTGAAGGCTCGGTCGTGTAGTCCAGGTTGACGTTGTCAACTGTGTTTATGAAGAACTGGCTTCCTCCCGAGTCCAGTTGTCCCGTGTTCGCCATGGATAGGGTTCCTCTGACGTTGCTCAGGTCCTGGTGGAACTCATCCGGGAGGAGCCACGAGTCCGGGTTGTTGGGGTCTCCGAGTCCGTCATGGTATTCTGCCGCGTGGCCTCCGGTACCGTCGAAGTTGGTGAAGTCACCGCCCTGTATCATGAAGTTGGCTATGACACGATGGAATATGGTGCCATCATAATCGCCGTTCCTTGCCAGGTCTATAAAGTTCTTCGATGTAATCGGAGCCTTGTCCGTGTACATCCTTATCCTGATCACCTTCGAATCGCTGCTATCTGGTGGAATAATATCATCATCTCCTTCATATCCTTCTTGCCCTGTCTGGTTGTAATAATCATATGCCATGAATCCCAGGGCGGCCGAGATAATTATCAAGGCTATTGAAAAAGTCAGAATCTTCTTTGCAATGGAAAACATCTTGCCGCAATGGGGGCATTTCATCGCATTGTCTGGGATTGCCTTGTCGCAGTAGTAGCATGTGATGTCCGTGTCAAGTACTTCGCTAACTTTCCTTTTTCTAGCCATACCTAAGGGCAAATAACTGATTATATTAAAATGTTACATTGTGTGTTTATCAAGCGGGCTCATTATTCTGGTTTGTTCCGGGCAGCGTCGGTAAGTTTTATATTTCTTTACTGTTTACTGTAAATTGTTAAAACAAAATTAGGTGATACAATGAGTCAATGTCCAAATTGTGGAAATCAAATGAATTATGTCGAGCAGTACCAGCAGTGGTATTGCTACACTTGCCAAAAGTACAATCAACCGGTTCAGGCACAGTCTGCCCATCAGCAGCCAGAGTCTGCTCCTGCTGCACAAGAGCCGCAGCAACAACCGGCTCAACAGCCAGCCCAGCACACACAGCCGGCTCCGGTAAGCGCCGGTGCTGTACCCGAGAATGAGACCATACATTCTCCATCCTTTACCGCTTTGATATTTCATTTGAAGCAGGGGGAGAGCATTACGACCGAGAAGGGGGCCATGATGTACATGAACCGCACCATCGAGATCCAGACCGCCGGAAGAAAGGGCGGTCTTGTGAAAGGCCTTATGACATCTGCCTTGGGCGGGGAATCGTTCTTCGTGAACACCTACACGGC
>JAGLSY010000076.1 GCA_023135545.1 Thermoplasmata archaeon
GCCCTTGGAAAAGGAAATATCGATATCAGGCATGTCATGGCCGAATTGGAGGACTACAAGGGCAATTACATAATAGAGACCAGGTCCCTGGAGGATGCCATATCCGGAAAGGCTTACTTGGATAATTTATAGATTAGACATGACTGTATCACCTATTCAATTGCTGGGCTGATAATCACAAAGTTCTATTTTTTGATGTTCTGCCAAACAGGCCGAGAAGGAATTTTACGAAGAAATAGGCACCGGTTATCATCCATACGATAAGCATGAGCCCCACCACTGCCACAACAATCTGGCTATCTGGCCAAAACTCTGTCGAAAAGAAGATGAAGTTTGTAGAGAAATGGAATATTATAGATGTTGCCAGACCTCGTGTGACGAAGAGGTATCCCAGAAATGCGCCGCTTACCAGGGTGGGAAGGAACTTGTACATGTCCCAGCTGCCGAGAACATGGGCCAGTGCGAATATTATAGAGGACATTATGATCAGTATTATCGAAATATAATCGATAGTTAGCCCACCTCCCGTAAGCAGTTTAAGCCTTTTAATATTAAATAATTTCTTGGAATACCCTCTATATTTTCGCGGAATAAGGAAGAACAGAGGGATGCCTATCAGGAAAACCCTGGATATTATCTCCTCGTTGACCGAGGCATTGACTATGCTGTAAATCAGTTCCTCTATTGGCATGGAATAGAAATCCGGAATATCCGGAGATATGCCAGCCATTTCAAGCAATATGTAATAACCGTACACGAAAAAGAAGGAAGCGAAGAGTAACTTCGCGGTGGTCTCCAATGGACCGTCTGCCCGGTCTGGTGAGCCAAAACGCCGACCCCAGTCCCCCCTATTGAAAAAACCGTATATCTGCGAAAAAACCGCTAGGTTAACACATACAACAACAGCCATGAACCATAGCTGTAAGAAGGCTCCTCCGGCACTGAATCCAATGGGCGCTGGCACTATAGAAACCAGAATAACAGAGCTTCCTCCCCTACCCATCCATTCAAGCACCATGGGCGTTAAATAAATAAGAAGGCCGCAGCTGAAAATGAGCATGGCCAGATATGTGAGGAAACTAATTCCCCAACCGAGTTTTTTGAACAGTCCTATCGGCTCGCTCAGTATCCTGCGGATTTGTTTGTCGTGGTGTAATGTCCTTTTGTCCATTGGCTACCTGAACGTGAATGAACATAAAACATTGACCTTTTAAACAATCTTTATAAGGGTGGTGATAATTCAACGCATGACTAAGGAGGGTTAGAGATGAAAACCAGATTATTGACCTCTATTATGCTTGTTACGGCAGTACTTTCAATGTTGGCACTGTCGATGATGACTGGAAATGTCCAGGCAGCGGAGGGTGACATAAACATATCCCCTATGGATGAATACAGCAAGTCAGTGGATGTTGAGAACTCTGTCACTTACAGGTGGGGTTTGTACAACAGCAACAACACGGACCACATGGTCTTTCTCAGCGACCCGTCCGAGGAGTATGGCTGGACTGCGGAATACAGTGAAACATATTTCATGCTTCAGCCAGGCGAATTTCACACAGTGGAATTAACGGTCACTTCACCAAGTTCCTGGGATTATCCAGATCATTCAATTCAGGTTACAGCACAGGTTACTGACCTGTCTACTCAGGCGATTTGGACAAAGGAACTTGGCAGCACTACAACCACGATCTCAGGTGGAACCTATATCCCTCCGACAAAGGCCTTCAATGTCATAGATAATTACTTCGCGGCCTTCGAGCCTCTCGATAATGAATACGGTGTTTTTCTTCTGACAGTACTTATATGGACCGCAGTTGGATTGGCAATATTCTTTCTTCTGGACCCGATTGTAAAGTACTTCACCAAGAAAACAGAAACTGAGATCGATGATCAGATACTGGCCATTGTTAAAGGGCCGGTATTTTACCTGATAGCCGCTTATGGTTTGGTCTCCTCGCTGGAGGTGCTGAACTTATCATGGACGGTGGTCAGTACCATAGAGAGAATTTACGGATTGCTGCTGATAGTCCTGGTCTCCTGGATGTCCTTCAAGATATTCCAGGATGTCCTTCTGATATGGGGCAAAAAGTATGCCGAGGAGAGCGAGACCACGATGGATGATGTCGCCCTCCCATTATTCGAGAAGGTAGGAATGATAGTGATATTCATGATCGCCATCATCGCTGCCCTCAATCTCTTTGGCATAGACCCCACGATGCTGGTTGCCGGAATGGGGATCATGGGATTGGTGATCGCCTTCGCGGCCCAGGACACCCTCGGAAATTTCATATCCGGCATGTTCCTGCTCACGGACCGCCCCTTCAAGGTAGGAGACTTGGTCCTCATGGAAAATGGTGACTACTGCCGTGTGGAGAAAATAGGCATGAGGAGCACCAAGCTCTACAACACATTTGACCACGATGTCATAATTTTGCCCAACAGCAAGATAGCCAACGAAAAGGTAATCAACCTCACGGAGCCGGACAACAAGATGAAGGTGAAGGTTACCATCGGTGTGGACTACAATACGGACATCCAGAAGGCGAAACAAATAATGCTGGACGTGGCGAACAAACACACTGATGTCATCAATACCGAAGACAGAGATCCGTTCGTCAGATTGGTGGATTTCGGAGACTCGTCCATAAACCTGAAATTATACACCTGGGTCTACCACCTGGATGACCAGTGGCGTGTCGGCGGGGAGATTAGAGAGGAGATATTCGAGCTATTCAAGAAAGAAGGCATCGACATTCCATTCCCACAGCGCGTCGTACATATGCAGGGATACGGGGACAACATGCCCTCAAAGTCTGGCTAAGAGCGGCCCTGATGAAAGATGCCTAGCTGGTGGCTTGCTATGCCCGCCTACCGCCCCCACCACGTTGGGAAATACTGAGACCCAAGCTAGCACATCGCTGATATCCCTAACTGTGTAGTCTGGCCCCCCTTATTCCAAAGCTTGGTAATTATGTTCAATCCACCAAGTTCAATCCCAGCCCAAATCCATACTCATAAGCATCCTTAAACTCCCCTATTTCCAGGCTTCTATTTATTTCGGGATGCCGGAATGCCTTGTGTTCAGGCCTGTATTGGGACATGATGTTCACACGGACGCTGTTGCCGAGGTTTCCTGCTATCCAGTCAAGTATGGGCTTGGAGCAGCATTCCACATGGCCCGGCAGCACAAGATGGCGGATGATGACTTCGGCCTGGCCCCTGGCGATTATGTGGTTCCTGGTGATAACATCCCAATATTTTTCGGCATTGCACAGGCGGCTGGCACAATCATTATTTCCGAATTTGAAATCTGTGAGATAAACATCGATAAGCCCATCCAGCAGCCTTAACGATTCCTCTGTCAGGTACATGTTGGAATTCCATACCTGGGCAGTACCGGCCTCCATTTTTCCGAGAATTTCGATTATGAAGGGAAGGTTGGACGTTGGGTCCCCACCCACCCAATTTGTGTTCTTCGCGATTTCAGCCCTCCGGTCAATCATTCGTGCCAGCTCATCAGAAAAGAAGCGCTCTCCCTGTCCCGGCCTGGTGCTGATGTCCCAGTTCTGGCAGAAGACGCAATCGAAGGTGCAGCCCGAGAAAAATATGGTATGAGAGGGAACAAGCTCCGGTTCCTCCCCGTAATGCATGAATTCCGATGATATTCTCGGCTCCATGACACCGCAATGGCCCGCCTCCCTCGCGCGGTCAATGCCACATCGCCTCTCGCACATGATACATGCCCCGGCCATGTCATTGGCCAGCTCATGCTTGAGGTCAAGAAGGGAAAATTCTGTTTTATCATCCGGGAACTGACTTTCACCTGACTTGAGAATTTTGACATGCTCATCATGCTCCTTCCACTTTTCCTCAATGGTCTCGGTACCGGCCAGCTCAACGGGAATGGCCCTGCATCTATGATACCATGGCTTCTCTTCACCTTTCAGGATACTTGAATACCTTGCTAAGGCTTTCTGCACGCTATTCATCACCAGGCAATCATTTTATGGCTGTAATTACTTTTTCCTTCGATGATGGAGACATTCAATTGAACATCGTGGTCATGGGAGCCGGAGCATTGGGCAGTCTTTTCGGAGGCCTGCTATCCAGAGATAACCAGGTTACCCTGATTGGCCGTGAGCCTCACATGAAAAAAATAGCCCGGGATGGCCTGAAGATTACTGGCCTGACCCAAGAAACCGTCTTTCCGGAAACATCCACCAGCCCGGCAGACATCCCCAATCCCGACCTTCTGATAATCACTGTCAAAGCATATGATACAAAGAGGGTGATGAAAACCCTCCCACAGCTCGGCTCCAACACATTGGTCATGTCCCTCCAGAATGGCCTGGGCAATATCAATGCCATAGCCGAGTATGTGCCGAAGGACAGGATAATAGCCGGATTGACAAGCCACGGTTCCACTTTCATTGAGCCAGGTGTCATACGTCATGGGGGTGTGGGTGACACGATAATCGGAAGGGTGGAGGGTGCAAATGACGACCGCATTTCTGAGATAGCTAGTATTTTCACGGAGGCTGGCATCAAAACTCGTGTAAGCGACAACATGGCCGGGGAAATATGGGCTAAAGTGATAATCAACTCAGCGATTAACCCGCTCACCGCCATTCTGGGAAAGGAAAACGGAGCCCTTTTGGAGGACCCGACACTCATTGAAAAGATGAAGGAAGTCGTCAGCGAGGGAATCAGAGTGGCA
>JAGLSY010000077.1 GCA_023135545.1 Thermoplasmata archaeon
TGGATACTGTAAACCCGGGCGGCTCCACCGAAGCCGATATCATCTCAACAGAAATTCCATTGACAGATATCAATCCGGGATGGGGCACCGAACTGAACATGTGCGACCCACAGAATGCAATAGATTGGGTGAATTATGTTTATACCAACTACCCCGCGGACCGTTATCTATGGGACATGTGGAACCATGGAGGAAGCTGGCTGTACGGCATGTGCTCTGATGACACAGATGGTGATGATTTAACCATGTTGGAGGTAAGATCAATTTATGAAACATTGAGGACAGACAACAACAAGATCAAGCTCTTCGATGTGGCTGGATATGATGAATGTTTGATGTCTGATGTTTCAAATGACTATGACGAAGTGCCTTACATAGATTATATCTGCAACTCGGAGGACAGCATAGCGGGCGATGGCTGGGAATACAACCTGGTGTTGGAACCTATGGCCGCCAACCCGGACATGGGGGGCGAGGAAGCCGCTTTCCATGTATTCCAGGCCTATGTTGACTTCTACGGGACCAGCGGTGGATTAACGACCATGTCCATCATCAACTCGACAATGTTCTATCTTGATCTTATTCCTGCAGTAAACAGACTGGCCCAGAAGGGAATTCATGATATTACGGCCAACAGGGCAGCACTCCAAACAGCGGCGAACAATGCAGAGGACTGGCAGGGGTATACCTGGCAGAAAGACCTTATCCATTTTTGCGAGAATATTGTGGCCGGACTGCCAGCCAATGAGATTAGCGCTGCGGCCCAGAATGTAATTAACATAGGCCAGGCATGTCCTCCTGGCACACAGTTCGGTGACCCGGCATGGGACGGCGACAGGGCCATCATAATTCATAATCAAAATTTTAATGAAAATGGAATTACCATTTATGCGGCTAGTCCACCTTATGATAACCTCTATGACACAATGACCTTCACAGATACCAATTGGGAGGAATTCTATCAGGTGCTCTGGGGCTCGGACGCAGACCAGCCAAATACCGAGCCAACGGTCATAATTGGCTCGCCGTCTGATGGAAGCTTTGTTACCATTGACACAACCGTGGTCGTATCGGGAACTGCGAACGACCCCGATGGAACCGTTCAGGGTGTAGAAGTTGCCATTGATACGGAGCACTGGCTTCCTGCAGCAGGCACAAATGCCTGGATATTCAACTGGGACAACACAGGCTGGGAGCCGGGCTGGCACTACATTTCAGCCAGGTCCTATGACGGCCAGGATTACAGTGATCTGGATACCATTACGGTTGAGATAATTATCGACCCAGATATGCCGGACCTGACACTATGGACGGCTGATATCGGCTTTGATAACCCTACACCCAACGAGGGCGACATGGTTAACATCGACGCAACTGTCTATAATGTCGGAACTGTGGACTCTGCCGTCGGAGTGGAAATCGGCTTCTACGATGGCCCCCAGATAGACGGCGACCTCATCGGAGTAGTCAGCGCATCTCCGGGCACGATACCTGCTGGAAACAGCTCAGGCTGGGGACAGGTTGCCTGGGACACCTCTTTGGAGGCTGGCTTCCATGATATCTATGTTGTGGCAGACCCCAATCACACAGTACCTGAACTGACTGATGCAAATAACACGGCCGTCAGGCCGATTACCGTAGCCGGCTACAATATCGATGTGGACTGTTTGGTAAATACCAGCACTGTGCAGGCTGGCTTCAATTATGTTTATCAGATTAACATAACAAATACAGGCACCATGGCCGATACTTTCAATCTTGTTTTGAACAACCCTGCTGGATGGAATACTATTTTATCAGATAGCTCGGTTACATTGAATTCACTTGACTGGCAGATCGTGACAGTGACAGTAGAAGCACCTCCGACGGCCCTTCCAACCGAGTTTGCGGTGGTAGATGTCATCGGAACATCCCAGGGCAACCCGGCTATAACAGACAGCGTGGAGACCGTGACAACAGTGATGCCAGGGATAATTCTGATCAATGACGGCAACGCGGGCATAGCAAATTACAGAACGGCGCTGGACAACAACGGCTATGATTATGATGAGGGGACAGTCACTACCGATATTTCACCATACCAGATTGTCATATGGGCAACTGATGGAATGGACCCCATCACTGAACCTGCCGAAGAAGACAAAATTGCGGCCTTCCTTGACACTGGTGGCTCTGTTTACATAAACGGTGAGGATATTGGCTATGATATTGGGATTTCGAATGTCGGGGAATCCGCAGGCTTCTATCGGGATTACCTTCATGCGGACTATATCGCTGATGACTCCAATGGCCTCAGCGTTGATGGTATTCCCGGAGACCCCATAACTGACGGGATTTCTGGTTTCACCATTACCGGTAGTTTCCCTTCCAGTATTGTACCATATGATGCAAACGCCTCGCAGATTTTCTACTATGATTCGCCAGGAGGCGCAGGGATAAAGGTAGACACTGGCAGTTACCGTCTGGTCTATATTGCCTGCGAATATTTTGAGGGAGCTGATTTACAGGCAAATAAAGATCTGCTCATGGACAGGATAATTCAATGGCTGAACACCGATAAACCGCCAATCGTAACGGTGACGAATCCGAATGCACAGGATACGATACAGAGCGGAATCATTGACATAACATGGATGGCCAGCGATGACATAGGACTGGCTGTTGACCCGATTTACATTGACTACTCGGATGATGGAGGAGATACATGGGACGGCCTGGTATCCGCCCTTCCGAATACTGGCAGTTATCTGTGGGATACAACGGTCCATCCAGATGGTGTGGAATACCTCATACAGATATGGGCAGGAGACAGCATTGGTCAGTGGTCAGAGGATACTTCAGACTACCTCTTCTCGGTGGACAACATACCCAATGACAGATGGCATCTGCAGATTCAGAGCTCGGAACCAGGATATCTGGACCTTGACATGAAGCCGGCTGAGGATGCCTTTCAGGAGCTGGGTGCGGACATAACCGGCATAGGCCAGTTCCGGATCGGGGCCACAACATGGCTTAGCGATCCGATGACCGAAGATGTTTCAATATCTGGCACCTGGAATTTCCAGATCTATGGAATGGTGGACAACCCTTCGGCAGATGGAAATCTGTATGCCAGAGTTTACAGCTATGATGGTGTTGGCCTTACACCGCTCTTCGACTCAGCAAATGACGAGGAAGACGTTGGCTCCTTCATCGGTGTTTATCATCCCTTTATCTGGAGCCACAGTGCGCCGGCCTCCATAGTAACGACCGGCGACTCCATTGCAGTCGAAATATGGCTGGATGCCAGTGCCGGAAGCGGTCCGGCCCCGGGTCCAAACCTCGCAACAGCTGATATTGCAGTAACCGGCACGGTTTCCGGCGACTACACAGATACCATGAGCCAGAATGACGGATATGAGAGTATTGCCGAAATTTCCGGTCCGGTTGACATAACACTTCTCTTTGAAGATTTTGAAGAGGGAGGCGCTCTGCCTACTGACTGGGATAATACTGATTTCGATGCGGGTGGTGGAAATGCCGCCGAAGCATGGTGGCATACTACAACCGCAACAGAATATTCAATATCCGGAGCTGGGGATTATGCGATGGTAAGCGATTCGGACAACACCGGAAGCGGATACGACATGTGGGCCTGGTTAAAAACACCAACTTTCGATTCTTCAGGATACACTACTGTAACACTTGAATTTGAACACAACTACGATTGGTTTGGAGAAATAGACCCGGAGGGAGTCTATGTATATGTTGCATCGGACGGCAGTGTTGATGCAGGCGATACCGAAGTGTACTATCATGTTGGTTCCGATACATCTGGCATTCTGCAGTTGGATATAACGGCAGCGTGTGGCGGCAGCTCTAATGTCCAAATCGGTTGGTATTACGATGCGAACTTCGATTATTACTGGGCTATAGACGATGTATTCGTTTACAGCTCGGTGAGTACAAGTATTATGGAACACAAATGGACCATCGATGTGCCAGCTGGTATGAATCCCTACACCTTCTACCTTGATGCCTACAGAACTCCAAATGCAGAAGGTGATGACTTTGTATTTGCCTATTCCACGGACAACAACACCTTCATAGATATGCTCACGGTGAGTGCAGGCTCGGACACAGATACATACCAGTCTTTCGTATTGCCATCCCTTTCCGGAATAGTTTACATAAGAGCAATGGACACCGACAGAGGAAGTGGCAACACCAATTCCGACACGCTGTATATCGACCACATGTACATTGAGTCCATGGTGCCCTCGCCCCGCTTCTACATGGCATATGATTACGGTGATGCACAAAGCTATATCGAGCCAGCATTGTCCGGCAGTTCTCCACCCGCCACATTCGATGTACCTGTTGCCCTGGGATGGAACTTCATCTCCGACCCCCTCATACCCGGCGACACATCCATTCCCACCATCTTCACGGATCTGGACGGGAACACCACCTGGACCATGCTGAAACATTATGATGGTGCAGACCTGGCAGACCACTGGAAGACATATAACCCGACCTATCCCGGAACACCGGACCTTAACAATGCGGACGAGACCATGGGCGTCTGGATATATGTGGATGCGGTTGGCGACGGCATCATCAGGCTGGAGGGGTCTAACCCATCGGCAACCACCATCAATCTAGTGGCCGGCTGGAACATGGTCGGTTTCCCATCCCAAGTGGAGGGTTACACGGTGGGAGACCTGAAGACGGAATCTGGAGGACTGGTAACCAGAGTTGATAGGTACAACGATGCCGCGGCATATGACATCGAGATCATGCCAGATGGTGACATGTTCCTCAGGGGAGATGCCTATTGGGTTTACTCCACAGGCGCCTATGCTTGGGTAATACCGTAAGCAAGTGAAGAAAAGCGTAAACTTCCAGGTCCGAAGCTGAATATCAAATCCTTTAGGGCTCTCAGATTGTCAATGGTAAGCTGTGGATACATTCAAAGAGCAGGCCGCCGTAAGCCCATCAAGAACATTTGATTGGTCGCGGCGATTATACCGCCGCGCGATTGGGTTTATGGCCCATGGAATGTAAACTTCCAGGCCCGAGACTAAATATCAAATCCTTTAGGGCCTGATAGTTTATACCAAAGTTTTTTAGGTTGGGGCAGCAATTAAAGGCTGGTGTTATTATGGGTCCCGAGGACGACATGCCGTTGACTGATGAGGATAAAAAGAAGGCGATTGAGAGCTTCATAGAGGTTTATACCTCGACCTACAGGGATTACCTGGGCAAGAAGGATGTAGACGAGAGGCATCTGCCCCTGGTATACAAGGGCTTTCCCTTTGTAATAGAGGCCTACCTTCACCCCAACCAGAGCGTTACCGTTATCCTAAAAAAGAGCAACCGCTCCAGGATACTGGTGGTGGATGGGGAATTCGAGGAGGTGAGGAGCATGTTATCTGAAAGAAATTTCGATTTCATGCAGACCTTCCCGCCTTATACCCAGTGGATAGAGGATGAGGCCGAGCGAATCTCGAAACTGGATGCTGACAGAGACCTAGCCGGCTCCCGGCGCCTTGAACTTCTTGGGGGCATTGAGGGCCACATGGATGATATCATGAAGGAATCTAACAACATACTCCAGCTGAACCCCTGGCTTGACGAGCAATCGAAGGCCCAGACCGAGAAGGTAGAGAGGGCCAGAGCTCTCATTTTGGAACTCTACAGGGAGATGGAGACCGACGAGAACGAGCGCTTTGCCAGATACGAGAGGGAACTGATGGAGATAGAGGCCTTCGAGAAGATGGAGATAGAAGCCGTGGCCTCGGAGATGGAGATAGAGGTTGAAACAGTGGTCAGCGAGATAGAAGAACAGTTCGGGGAACTGGAGGGAGAGTTCGAAGAACTCAGAGATGCCCTCAACGATTCCATTGACAATCAGAGGAAAAAGATGCAGGAGGCCTTGTTAAAAATTGACAATATGGAGTCCACGGCAGGATCGGATGACCTGCTGGATGATATGAAGGAACTGAGGGAAGCAAACCGCAAAATGAACACCTCTGTTAGAAAATCAGAGAAGGAGATAAGGGATTTGAAGAAGAACCTCACGATTTCCGAAGAAATCAAAGACACGGTGTTCAGGGACAGTAAGAGAATCCATAATCTGAACGAGCGGACCACAGACCTGGAGAGCGAGGTGCAAAAGATGGCCTCATACAAGCCGAAGAAGGTGGAGGATGAAATCAAGGCCGTGGTCAAGAGATTTAATAAGATGGACAGGGACATGAACAAGATGATAAAAAAGGCCGTTGATTTCGAATTCGAAAAAAGGAAGCCGGTTGTCATCGAGGAGACACTGCCCCCGCCACCATCTGATTCGGCACCCAAGGGTGCCACCATCAAGAAGACAACCAAAAAGAAGACTACCAAAAAAACAAAGAAGAAGAAGGCTTCATAGACCATGCATAAAGTTTGTGTCATACGGGGTGATGGAGTCGGCCCGGAGGTCATGGACTCCTGCCTTGAGGTAACTGAATCTCTTGGCCTGAATCTGGTCATTGAGCATGCAAAGGTTGGCACAGAGCTTTATAAAGAGGAGAAAACTTACATCTCATCGGAAACCATAAATCTGGCTCAGGAAGCTGATGCCATTCTTTTCGGAACCATCATAACACCCAATGACATGAATTTTGTTTCTCCGAAGCTGCTTCTGAGATGGAACCTGGACCTCTATGCCAATGTCCGACCTCTCAGATGCTTGCACCCGGACCTGGGCCCCAAAGACCTGGACATCGTTGTCGTCAGGGAGAATTCCGAAGGTATGTACGGAGCTATAGAAAGGGAAGTGGATGGAAAAATAATAACCGAGAGGGTTACCACGGAGAAGGGCTGCCAAAGAATAATTGATTTCGCTTTCGAGTTCGCCGTTAAAAACAACAGGAAAAAAATGACATGCGTGCACAAGGCCAACATATTACGCAGCTCGGATGAGATGTTCAGGCAGTTATTCTACGGGAGCGCGGTAAACTTCGCTTATTACCACAAGATAAAGAGCGATGACCTGCTCGTCGACGATGCCGCCATGCATATTGCGAAGGAGCCAGATATCTTCGATACCATAGTGACCTTGAACCTTTACGGCGATATTCTATCTGAAGAGATTGCCGGCCTGATAGGCGGTTCGACCTTTGCCCCATCCGCAAACTTTGGAGGAGAACACACCATGTTCCTGCCTGCACACGGCCCCATGCCAGACATGGCTGGAAAAGATGTAGTTAACCCTATAGCATCCATCCTCTCCGGCGCGATGATGCTAAGGCATCTTGGACATCTAGATGAGGATAGGATAATTGAGCAGGCCCTTAGAACGGTTATGCAGGACAGAAACAAGTGGACCAGGGATATTGGAGGAGAGTGCTCGACCTCGGAGTTTACAAAACATGTTATCAATGAGATTA
>JAGLSY010000078.1 GCA_023135545.1 Thermoplasmata archaeon
ATGCTCTTCGTGATGAAGGGCAGGGGAAGCAAGGCACCTCCCGAGCAGCAGCCGCAGCAGGACTGGGGCCAGCAAGAGCAGGAGCAGCAGTTTGACGAGCCGCAGGAAGATGCGCCCGTGGAGGAGCAGTACCAGGAGCCGGAATATACGGAACCTGCCGAGCCCGCGGAGCCCCAGGATGCAGAGCAGCCGCCACCCCCGCCACCGCAGGACGACGGCGATATCTCCCAGTTCATAACCGAAGAATAGGCAAACCATATCCACTTTGGATACGCAAGCCGCTTCAGGCTTGGCTATTACTATATTAGCCAACGGTCTGGTTGCGGTCAGAGCAGAGAAAAGGCTTATCAATGCCTCCGGTGATATGCCACTGGCATCGGAGTGATAATATGGACTTCAATTATACCAAGGAGCACGAGTTGCTTAGGAACACGGTTCGCGAGTTCGCGGAGAAGGAGATCAAGCCAATCGCAAGCGACATTGACAAGCAGGGCGACGTCCCGCAGGAGATTATTACCAGGATGGGCGAGATGAACCTTTTGGGCTTGACCGCACCAAAGGAATATGGAGGAGCTGGCTGCGATAAGATCAGCTACATGATCGCCCTTGAGGAAATTGCCCGGGTGTGCGGTTCAACCGGATTGATGATGGAAGCCCATAACTCACTTGGCCTGGGACACATCTACGAAAGGGGAACTGAAGAGCAGAGGAGAAGATGGGTTCCAGACATTGCCGCAGGAAGGAAGTTTGCCGCATGGGCTCTTACAGAAGCAGGTGCCGGTTCAGATGCTGGTGCTCTGCAGACCAGGGCAGAACTCGAAGGTGACGAATGGGTGATAAATGGTACAAAAACCTTCATCACAAATGCGGCAATACCTGGTTACGTTGTTGTCATGGCTATAACAGATAAAAGCAAGGGGCCAAAGGGCATCAGCGCTATTGTAGTTCCGACCGGAACGCCTGGCTACGAGCTGGGAACCGAGGAGGACAAGCTGGGCCTCAGGGGAAGCCACACATCTGAACTTGTTTTCGAGGACTGCAGGGTGCCAAAAGATTATATTCTAGGCGAACCAGGCACTGGCTTTACCGGTGCAATGAACATTCTGGATAGAGGCAGGGCTGCGGTTGGAGCGCTGGCCGTCGGACTGGCCCAGGGAGCGCTGGACGAATCTGTCAAATACTCGAAGGAGAGGGAGCAGTTCGGCAGGCCGATTGCGAAGTTCCAGGCAATCCAGTGGATGCTGGCAGACATGGCGATCAGGATAGAGGCTTCAAGATGGCTGGTTTACCGCGCCGCATGGATGGAGGACCAGGGCGTGAGGTTCAGCAAGCAAGCTTCTATGGCCAAACTCTATGCCTCGGAGATGTCAACCCAGGTATGTCTTAACGCCATCCAGATACATGGCGGATACGGCTACACCAAGGATTACCCTGTTGAAAGAATGCTTAGAGACACCAAGCTTATGGAGATAGGAGAGGGAACCAGCCAGGTGCAGAGATTGGTTATTGCCAGGCAGCTGCTGAGTTGAGAGAATAGATTTAACAAACATTAATCATATTACACTTAATAGGAGGAAAAAACATGGGAATATTTGACAAGACAAAGGAAGCGGCAAAGAAGGGACTGGACAAGGGCGTTGACCTGGGAAAGAGAGGTGTGGACAAAGGCATAGAGGTCGGCAAGAAGGGTGTCGACCACACGAAGGAGGCCGTCAGGAAGAAGGAATGCTCGGAATGCAAGCACTACACCCCGAAGGACGAAACCAGCGGTTCATGCCCCATCGGAGGCGAGAGACTGGCATCGGCCGATTCCGCCGCCTGTCCACAGAATGCTTTTGATCCTAAATAATAGACCCCCAAACCCAGACCATATAGGGCCGGCATATTGTCAGTGATTAATAGTGGAAGTCTGCAAAGAGCAGACCGCCGTAAGCACATCAGAAATATGTGGCTGGTCGCGGCGATTATACCGCCGCGCGGTTGGGCTTCTAATTGCGCAATCCATCTGCATCTGGACGCGATTAGAAAAGCTAATGCGAAAATAAAACATATTCCAACAGAGCATTTGATTCGATGGCCTATGGAATGGAAACTTCCAGGCCTGAAACTAAATATCAAAAAATCCTTTAGGGCCTGGTAGTTTATCACATCTCATCCAGCATGGCTTTTATATTCTTCATCCTGGCTTTCTCTTCCTTTATTATGTACCAGTCCATCGCGGCCTTAAGCAGTTCCTCGGCCTTCTCCATCCGTCCCATCGAAAAATACATCTTTCCCATCTCTTCCTGGGCTATGGCCAGATAATCCGGGGAATTCTCGTCGGCGATATAGGAGATGCTCTTATTGAAATGGTTCTCGCTTTCCTTGAAGTCCATCACCGCCGAGTAATATTTACCGTACATGCAGTGGAGTTTTGAATGGGCAATGGGGTCGGAGAAGTTGGATAAAATCTTGGACGCCTTTTCAAGGTGTGGGAGGGCCTCCTTCGGTTTTTTGATTTCGATAAGCGCGCTGGCCAGGTTTGTCATTGTCCAACCCTCCATCCTCAGGGAGCCGCCGTCCTTGAGGTAGCGTATACCACGCTTGTATCCATCTATGGCCTCGGCGAACCTCTCCATCTCCTCATACACCCTGGCCAGGTTGTTGTAAATCAGCCCAACCCCTGAAAAATCCTCCAGCTCGGTGAACATGGCAATGGCCTTTTTGTTATGCTCGATGGAATCCTCCATGTTCAGCAGGTCCAGATGGGTATTTCCCAAACCCAGATGTATCGTGGCCATAGCACGCTTCTTCTTCCTTCTCTCGTTCTTGGAAACGGTCGGCATTACCTTGATTATCCCGAGGGCCTCCATGTAATGCTTGAGGGATTCCTTGTGCTCCCCTTCCCTCCAGAAAAGAGAGGCCAGGCCGTTCCAGGCCAGTGCCACATCATATGTCTGATTATCGTCATCCATCCCCTGGGCGATTATGCCTCTGTAAAGCTCCTTGGCCTCCTCCCTTCCATCCTTGTTGGTGCTGATGAGCTGTGCCAATTTCCTCATTATCTTGGCCCAGAGGGATGCATCATCCAGGCCGCTGGACGTGTAGATCTCGACTGCCTTCCTGAAGGCGATATCGGATTCCTCGTGCTTCCCCATGGCCATTTTGGCCTCGCCGATGGTCAGCTGGGCCTTGATGGAACCTACCGGATCGCCATCGTCACCCATTTCGTCACCGGCGGCAGTGTCCAGTGCTCCCTTGTACTGCATGATGCCCTTCTTGATCTCATCTGCCTTTTTATCGCCTGTGAAACTTCTGATTGCCCAGTGTATCTGGTTGGAAAGTGGTGCAAGGTCCTCAGGGGATATGTCATCAGGGTCTATGTCAAGATGCTGGCACTGCTTCATAAGAATAAATTTGCCTGTAAAGCCCACCTCTCTTTCAAGAAGTGATATGAGTTCTTCTTTTAGGTCGTGATTGTTCATTTATTTTTCACCTAGGTACAGAAATATCCCCAACAGAAAGACCTATAAAATCCTGATGCTTGGGAATTGATAAAATGTAACCCGGAGTCTGATTAAATTAAAAATTTATTAATATTGGGTACATATTATTTTTGGGAAATGTGAATTTAATAGTCGCCTCCGATGGAATCCGGGTCCACTATCTCGATATCCTTGCGAATGGCCTCCTCCTCGAAGCCCAAATCCTGGAGCACGTGCCATGCCAGTCTTCGCCCGGCCACTTCTTCCGAAATGATGATATCATCGGCAAAATCCACCAGTAAATCCCGGTCCCTGTCATTGTATGCCCTGGCAACGATGTAGGCATCCTTGTTGTATTTGTGAACAAGCTGGATAGCTGTTTCGGCATCCATCATGTCCGAGAGGGTCACTATCACCAGCTCGACCTGTGACACCCCGGCCAGCAAAAGAACCTCCTCATTCGACGCATCTCCGTAGATATGCTCGATACCCTGCTCCATCATGGCATGGGCCTTTTTGGGGTTGAAATCGATTACCAGGAACTTCTTTCCGGTCATCTGAAGGCACTTAACGGTGTCCTGAACCACCTCGGCAAAGCCCAGAATTAAAATGTCTGGCTCCCTGTGTATGTGTGTGGGAAGCTCGAACCCGTCATCCGCATATCCATCATCCTCTCGGGTACGCGGAAGTAGAAAACGATTGTATATTTTCGGTGCCAATGACATGGCGTAGGGTGTGAAGACCATGCTTATCAGTGCCGTGAGCAGTATGACAGAGTAAAACTCATCCCTGATTATCCCGGCGGTGAATCCCAGCGTCGCGATGATGAAAGAAAATTCGCCTATCTGCATCATGCTCATGCCCACATGCAAGGAGGTCTTGGGATGATAACCCATTATCCAGGTGGTTATGGTGTTTGCGAAGGCCTTGCCGAACATCAACACGGATATGACTATGACAATCGACATGATCAGGGGCATGGGGTCGGTCAATAGGAACGAGAGGTTTATGGCCATCCCGGCCGAAACGAAGAAAATTATAAGAAATATGTCCTTCAGGGGCCTTATCTGGTTAACGATATCCAGGTTGTGCTCGTACTCGGAAAGCATCATGCCGGCAAGAAAAGCGCCCAGTGCCAGTGACAGTCCGAAGTACTCGGATACCACCGCGGTTCCTATGCAGATGCCGAAAATGGTGAGAAGAAACAGCTCTTTGGAGCGGGCCTTGCTTACCTTGTCCAGCACCATCGGAAATGTCCTGCGCCCTATTATGAGTATCAGGGAAAGGAATATTATGCCAATGAGTACGGGGGTCAATGATTCTGCACCGAAGGCCTCTTCTCCCAGGAGCCCTGCAATCAGCGTTATAACAACTATGGCCCCTATATCCTCCACCACCAGCCGCCCGACCAGCAATCTACCGTGAAGGCTCTCGGTCTGGCCGCTCTCGTCAAGCATCTTGATTATGATTATCGTGCTGCTGATCATCAAGGTGGCACCCAGCAGGGCAGCCTCCTGAAACTCCCAGCCCATCAGCAGACCGACCACCAGGCCGAGGATTAGCATGAAAACCATCTCCACCGTGCCGCTTATCGCAGAAACCCGGATTATCTTTCCCACCCTCTTGGATGAGAATTCCAGGCCCACGGCGAATAACAAAAGGGAGACTCCCAGGTTGGCAAGGGCACCTATTTCCTCAATATCTGTTATGAGACCGAATCTGGAGCCCTCCATGTTACCGGTTATCAGGGCCCTCATGATCCCGATTCCCGGGCCAATGGCAATCCCTGCAAAAAGATATCCCAGTATGGGCGGTTGTCCCAGAATCTTATGTGCGATACCGCCGAATACCAGGGCCGCGACCATGATAATCGCTATGTCGATTAATAGATTGAGTGCTGCTAGTTCCATCCCATGTACCCATCCCTAGGTTTTGGCCCTGTAAACTACCAGCCCCTTCAGGCCTGTATGTTTACATCCAAAGGCCATAGTCCCGAACTCGCAGAGGAAATACCTCTGCGGTAAGATGCCAAATACAGATGGGACTACGGCGGATTATTACGAACAGTCGTTTTTCTTAACCCTGCCTTGAAAGACAGGGTCATTTCACGACAGTGAAGGGCCGCTAAGGACGGGTAATGATTCTGGCTATTTTATATTTGCGCATCATGATAAAATCAATTGAAGCATCCAGAAAATAAAGGATAGGCAACGGGCCGTATGATTTGGTATTCCGATTTGCTGGCTACATCCAACAAATCTCACAACCAATAAATATTTATCAGGGTTCGTATAATGTGTATTTATGAAAGAAGTTCTAGACCTCATCAGAGATGTGCCAGATTTCCCGATACCCGGCATAGTTTTCAAGGACATAACCCCCGTTCTAAACAACCCGGAAGCCTTCGACATGATAATCGAGGAGCTCTACGAAAGAAACAAGAACAATGATATCCAGGGAATAGTCGGAATTGAAAGCCGGGGTTTCATTATCGGAGC
>JAGLSY010000079.1 GCA_023135545.1 Thermoplasmata archaeon
ACAAGGTGAAGGAAAGCTACAGCCTCGAATATGGAGAAGCTACCATCGAAATGCACAGCGACGCCATTGAGAAAGGCCAGAGGGTTGTCATAATCGATGACCTGCTGGCTACCGGAGGAACCGCGGCCGCGTCCATCGGGCTTATCGAGAAGCTTGGCGGAGAGGTTGTAAACTGCTCCTTCGTCATCGAACTGGGATTCCTCAAAGGCAGGGAAAAACTGCCCGGAGTCAAAACAGACAGCCTGATCGTTTATGATTGACCAGAACGGACGGTCGCATATGGAAAAACTTATCGAAAGCCTGAAAAATGCCCCGACCGTTAAATTCGGGGATTACGAGTATTTTATTCATCCGATGAGTGACGGCATACCGCTTATAACGAAGGAGTTGTTCGAGGAGACCATCGACAAGATACTGGAGAAAAGTGATTTCAACTGCGATAAGATCCTGGTTCTGGAGGCGATGGGAATGCACCTGGGAGCCGGCCTGTGCATGAAGACCGGAATTCCTTTTGTCGTTGCCCGCAAGCGCCCCTACGGACTGCCAGATGAGGTGGAGTTTCACCAGAAGACTGGCTATCATGAAGAGAAGATGTATCTCAACTACATCGAGAAGGGCGACAGGGTGACCATCGTGGATGATGTTCTAAGCACCGGGGGAACGTTGGTGGGATTGCTTGGTGCGTTGAAAGAGATGGAAGTCGAGGTTGATGATATAATCATTCTGTTCAACAAGGGGCAGGTGAAGGAAAAAATAGAGCAGGAGTTCGGTGTCACCATCAAGACCATCTTTACCGTGAAGGTGGAGGACGGGCGGGTTATAATCAAGGAATAGGCTTGCTCCGTAGAATTTGAAATTCCAGGCCGCATTGGCCGTATGATACCTGCATTAACCAACTAATATATTCAACGTAACACACCGCCGTAAGCCCATCATAAACATGCAAATGAACGCGGAGGTGTAACTCCGTGAGTATGGGCTTATGGCTTATTGAATTTCGACATTCAGGCATAAAATAAAACTGCAAATAAGCGCCCGATTGTCGAAAGGCTTATATTTGTGTGGCTTTATAAGTTGGTGTATTCTGAGAGACAGACTTGGAGTGATATGGTTTGGAACTGACGGATGAGTTGATGGAAAAGCGAGAACAGTGCAATATCGAGGCAGAGAATCACAAGGCCACCAGAAACCGGCTTAACGATCAGACCAAGCACTGGGTGGAAGAGAGAGATATGTATAACGCCCAGACCAGAAAACTCATAGAGGAAGCAAACCAGCACAGGACCAACCGGGACAACCTGAACGTCGAGGTCAAGCAGGCCAAGACAGAGAGGGACCACTGGAACAAGAAGGTCAATGAATACGCGGAAAGGCTGGCAAAGAAGAAAAGGGAGAAGATGCCGAAGAGCGGGCCGTCCATCTCCGAATTGAAGAAGAAGCTGCGAGCCCTGGAATTCCAGCAGATGACCAGTGTTTTGACCTCGGACAAGGAAAAGAAGCTAATCGAGGACATGTCGGTTCTCCAGGCCCAGATAAAAAAGCTGGAGGATTCCGTTGAGAAGGATGCCGAAGTACTTTCCATAATCGAAGAATCAAAAGAAGCCAGGGAAAAAGCGGAAGAGTATCACAAACTGGTGGGAGAGCTGGCCGAAAGTGCGCAGAGGGAGCATGACAGCATGATGGCCATCTACGAGAATAGCGATGCCCTGCGCAAGAAGGCTGACAAGGCCCAGGAAGAGTTCATCAAGACCAAGATGCAGGCCGACGAGGAGCACAGGCTTCACATAGAATTCATAAGGCAGGTTCATGATTTCGACAAGATAATAACCGGCATCAGGCAGAAAGAGGGTGGCGGCGAGATTGCTGATGCTAAAGATGAGCGGGTGGCGGCCAGTGACATCTACGAGCGCTTCAAGAAGGGTGAGAAGCTGAGTACCGAGGATTTGATGATGCTTCAAAAATCCGGCTATATCTGAAACTATCAAGCCCTAAAGGATTTTCAATATGTATCGGGCTTGAAAGATTTCATTCAATAAGCCATAAGCACAAAAACGCGGCGTTAATATCGCCG
>JAGLSY010000008.1 GCA_023135545.1 Thermoplasmata archaeon
TGGATATCATTCGGACGGTGGAGGATATGGAGAGAGCACTGGACATGCCCAAGATGAAAAAACAGGACATGTTGAAGGGCTTCGAGATGATATTGAAGGAGTTGAAGACAACACTGGAAAAGAACGGCGTGGTCGTCATAGAAAGCGTTGGTGCCAGGTTTGACCCGGACCTGCACGAGGCAGTGTTGCAGTCATGCACAGACTGCGCGGAAGATGACAGCATGGTGGTGGAGGAACTGGATAGGGGCTTCATGCTTCATGACAGGGTGATAAGATTTGCAAAAGTAAAAGTAGCAAAATATGAAGAGGTGATTGAATGAGAGAACAAAGTGATTTCATTCAAAATCCCGAAGAAACTGAGGGATTCGGAATGAGCGAACATAGCGAGCGCATTCAAAACCTCGAAATAATAAGGAGGTATTCAAAATGAGTAAGATAATAGGAATAGATTTGGGAACGACCAATTCGGAAGCCGCATTTTTGGAAGCTGGCAGGCCGAAGATAATACCGAGTGCCGAGGGCAATACATATGGTGGAAAGAACTTTCCGTCGGTTGTGGCCTTCACGAAGGATGGCGAAAGGCTGGTGGGAGAGGCCGCCAAGCGTCAGGCCGTCCTCAACCCGGAAAGAACGATATCAAGGATCAAGAGAAAAATGGGAACCGACTACAAGGTGACCATAGATGACAAGAGCTATTCGGCCCAGGAGATATCGGCCATGATACTCCAGAAGATAAAGCATGACGCCGAGCAGTTCCTCGGAGAGGGGGTGAAGCAAGTTGTTATTACCGTGCCAGCCTACTTCAATGACAATCAGAGACAGGCCACCAAGGACGCGGGAAAGATCGCCGGCCTCGAGGTTTTGAGAATTATAAACGAACCCACTGCCGCGGCACTGGCCTATGGCCTGGAAAAGGAAGAGAGCCGGAAGATAATCGTGCTGGATCTGGGTGGAGGAACATTTGACGTTACCATAATGGAGACCGGAGACGGGGTCTTCGAGGTGATTTCAACCAGCGGAGACACGCAGCTGGGCGGCAGTGATATGGACGATGCAATAGTCCAGTACCTGCTTGAGGACTTCAGGGCCAAGGAGGGAATTGACCTTTCGGATGACAAGGCGGTCTTACAGAGATTGAGGGACGCGGCAGAGCGCGGCAAGATGGAGCTGAGCAGTCAGTCAACCACCACTATCAGCCTTCCCTTCCTGTACTCTGATGATAAGGGGCCCAAGCATCTGGAGGTCACGATGAACCGAGCAAAACTCGAGGACCTGGTAATGCCGGTCATCAAAAAGTGTGAGGCCCCGATAAGAAACGCCCTCAAGGATGCGAAGATGGATGCAAAGAACATTGACAAGGTAATGCTGGTCGGAGGCCCGACGAGGATGCCAGTCGTCCGTCAATTCTTCGAAAAGATAGTAGGGAAGGGCGCGGAGAGCGGTATAGATCCAATGCAGTGCGTTGCAATGGGTGCCGCAATACAGGCCGGTGTCATGGCCGGTGAGGTCGAGGACATAGTCCTGCTGGACGTTACACCCTTATCACTTGGCGTGGAGACTCTGGGCAGTGTCAGTACCAAGCTCATCGAAAGAAATACGACCATCCCGACCAGGAAAAGCCAGATATTTTCGACGGCGGCCGATAACCAGGCCAGCGTTGAGATCAATGTCCTGCAGGGAGAGAGGGAGATGGCATCTGATAATATTTCGCTTGGCAGGTTCCATCTTGTCGGTATACCTCCAGCGCCGAGGGGCATTCCCCAGATAGATGTCACCTTCGACATTGATGCCAACGGCATAGTCAACGTTTCGGCCAAGGACCTGGGGACCGGCAAGGAGCAGAAGATCACAATATCAGCCTCTACCAACCTTTCCAAGGATGAAGTTGACAGGAAGGTCAAGGACGCGGAAAAATATGCCGAAGAGGACAAGGCCAGAAGAGAGGACATCGATATCAGGAATCAGGCGGACAGTATGGTCTA
>JAGLSY010000080.1 GCA_023135545.1 Thermoplasmata archaeon
GACCATTCACATTTTTCTGATGTGCTTACGGCGGTATTCTACGCTGCCGAATCCCATACAATCTCCGCTAACAACCTGCGTGGGATGCCAGTGTTGTGTTAGCTTGGGTCCCAACATAACCCTGTGTAACGGGGGTGGTAGGAGGGTATAGTTTACACCCATGGCGGGAATCTAAACACGGGGGCCAGGATGGCGGGACGATTGCCAGTAAATGGAAATATCTTCTGTGTGCCTCATCTTGGACGGCCGTGTCTGTGCGTGGAAACTTATATATACAAAATTGTTATGCATGACTTGGTTTGACGGCCATAGCGGTGGGGATACACCTGGTCTCTTTCCGAACCCAGAAGTTAAGCCCACCAGCGCTCCGCACTGTACTGTGGTACGAGAGTCCACGGGAACTGCGGACCGCTGTCAGCCACTTTTCTATATTTTTGACAGAGTCATAAATAATGAAAAGTTTAATAAGCCATAAGCCCGAACTCGCGGCGGTAAAATCGCCGCGGCCAATTGCAAGTTAATGATGGGCTTACGGCGGTCTACTTCTTCTGCCCCAGCCAAATATATAATTAGATTAATTTGCCCCAGGAATGTTCTATGTTACAACCAACATGCCCCAGGTCCTTTCTCTGGACTGTTAGTGAGCCATCCATCTTTCTGAACTCGAATTCGACAACTTCGGACGGGTATTCATTGTAATACAGGATGGACTTCATGCCGTATCTTCTCGGTTGCTGGAAACGCCAGTATGCCCTGGTATAGGCCTTTATTTTGATTTTAATCTCCTTCTCCTTGTCCCTTGCCGAAACAAAGAAAATCGGAAGGCCATTTTCTATCCTATGCTTGATTTTGATTGATTTTTTCTCGAATAAGAAAAGGGTTTTGGTCGGATGGTGGTAGAATCTCATGTTCCTTGACAATCTTATGTCGCCCCAGTCCAGTGCCGAGGTCGGCTTCGCCGTGGTCCTGAATATCTGGGGACCGAAGAAGGGGTTGAAATATTCGAAATAGGAGCCGTCCTCCGCGTGGGCGATTCCCCAGTACCATGTGGGAGCCGGAGCATTGACCGTCACCCGTTGCTCGTAGGCCGTTCCCTCGACAGGCTGGCCATCGATGGTTCCTTTCATCTTCATTCCGTAGATCTTGAGGATGTTGTAGCTGAACTTCTTGGTATACTGGCGCTCGTTGAAACGGTGCTCCTGCATGTACTCGTTCCAGGGCGTCATCTCGAAGTGAAAGTCATTCTTATCATCCTTGATGTTTACGGTGTACTTGTCCGGCCCCCCGAAGAATCGGTAGTCGGTGCCTTCCAATAGTGGTTTCAGCTCCCCCGTATCCCCGTCATGCCTTACCTCGAAATCCATCTGCCTGAGCAACAGAGGATCGTACATCTTCTTCCCGTCATACCACCAGGCCGCCGTCATCCCGTTGAATTTCATAACCCCGTCATCCAGGGTCGGCAGCTGCTTCAGGGACCACTTCATGTCCATTACCTTGATGTCCTTGGTGTACTTCGTCGACCAGAGGATCATGAATTGCTTGGTCCTCCCCGGATTGGCAGGGTCCTTGATGAAAAATATCCACCACCACCACCACCAGGTCAGATTCTCAATCATGTCATCTGTCTTGAGCACCCAGATATTCTCGTAGGGCTTGTGTACTATGGCTGACTCGTCCTTTTCCATCTAGGTGTGTATCGTGGAGCAGGTAATTAATTTTACCTAAAATTACCTGGCTTACGAGTTTCCGTTCTATCAACCGGCCGGGATATCAGCGATGCTCTGTTTGGGTCCCAGTGATAAGATAGTATGGCGGGGGGCCGGAAGGTGGGGAAAGTTATCTAGCGGCAAAATCATCAATGGTATCCAGCAATATCGGTCTTCTTCTCGTATATGCTGCCGAAATCGAAGCGCTCCAGCTCCTCGTCGAACTTCTTTTCCAGGGAGTTCATCTTCTTCTTGATTTTGGCGATTTCAGAGTCCTTCTTATCCATCATCTTCCTCAGCTTCTCCACGTCCTTGAGAAGGCTCTTGTCAAAGCCGAAGCCGCTCAGCACCATTATCGACAGGGTGTTGCTGATGATGTCCAACTGAAGTTCCAGCATATCCCTGGTGTTGACCTTGTAGACCCTCTTGTTAAGCTTGACCAGGAACTCCCTGTGATTTTTCACGGCTGAAAGAATATTGTCTATCCTGTCACCTGTGTTCAGCAGATATTCCTCCACCTTCAGGAGGGATGAGTTGAAATCGCCCAGCACGCCCATGCTGCCCTTCTTGCTCCGCGAGTTGAGGCCCAGGGCTTCCATCATAACTTCTTCCCGCTTTATTCTGGTCTCCAGTTTCTTTTCCAGGCCGGATATCTTTTTGCCGGCCTCGCGGTTCGTCTCCTTGAGGGTTTTGATGGTCTCCTCCTGCTTGGCGATCCGCTTCTCCATCCTGGCCATCTGGGTTGAAAGGGACTTAAGGGTGGGCTCGGGTTTCTCTGTGGATGCAGAAGCCGTCTTTTTGGCCGAACTTTTTTTGGGCTCTGCCTCCTTAATGAGCTTGGTCTGGGAGGTCTTTTTGGCCTTGACCGGGGATTCCTTCTTGGCCTTAGGCTTACTTTTGGGCTTAGCTTCCGCTACCTTCTTTTTGGATTTGGTACCAGATGTCTTTTTGGCCTTTGTCTCCTTGACTATCTTGTCTTCGATAATCTTACCTTTCTTCGCTGCCATTCATACGATATATAGAATTACTTCAATATGAAGGTTATGCCGCAATTCCGCCTTTTGCGACCGTAACAACAGGCAGCCGACAACCACAAATATTTATCTATCTGCACGGGATTGCAGCCCCGGTGAGAACATGGCTTTGAAGTTGTCCAAAGTTGTCCAGGAGCAGA
>JAGLSY010000081.1 GCA_023135545.1 Thermoplasmata archaeon
TGATAATCAAGGAGGAGCTGGGCAAGCTCAGGGTCAGGCAGGAGAATCTTCATATCGAACGATTCTTGTCATCAATCAATGGTTATGTCGAGGGAATTCGCACGAAGGAACTCGAGAAGGCCATATCCATGATGGGCGATACCGACCCGGCAACGGCCATGATAATGGATAGTCTATCCAAATCACTGGCCAAGAAGATAATGCACAACTTCATCAGAGAGGTGAAGCTGACGAACGGAAGTTCGATGGACATGGATAAGTTCCTGACCATATTCCTAGGGAGTGAAAATGTACCCGGACACCCGGGAGGTCATCCTGTCCAGCATCCGGACAAGGAGAAAGAAGATGTACCCAAACACCCGCATGCGGAGATTGAGAAATAACCATAGGATAAGGGGCATGGTGTCCGAATATCATGTCAGGCCAGCAAATCTCATGCTGCCTCTTTTTGTAAAGGAGGGGCTGGATGAAGGAGAGAAGGCGGAGGTCCAGTCGATGCCAGGTGTTTACCAGCACTCTTTGGATACCCTTGTTACGGAATGCCGGGAGGCAAGGGATTTGGGCATTCCAGGCGTCATCCTTTTTGGAATCCCCAAAATGAAGGACGCGCAAGGCTCCGAAGCTTACAATCCACAGGGCATAATCCCACGAGCGATTCGAAGAATCAAAAAAGAACTGGGTGACGAGATCCTCGTGGCATGCGACGTGTGCCTTTGCGAGTACACGGACCACGGCCACTGCGCGCCCATTGATGGTGACCAGATACTCAATGATGAAGCCCTGGAGCTGTATTCCAAGGCGGCTCTGGAGTATGCAAGGGCCGGAGCCGATATCATAGCCCCATCCGACATGATGGACGGCAGGGTCGGTGCCATACGAAGAATGCTGGATGATAATGGATTCAAAGACGTTATCATAATGTCATATGCCGTGAAATACGCCTCGGCATTCTACGGGCCTTTCAGGGACGCGGCCGAATCCGGATTTTCGGACGGGCCGGATGACAGAAAAAGCCATCAGATGGACCCCTCCAACTTCACACAGGCGGTCAGGGAGGCCGAACTGGATATCAAAGAGGGAGCGGACATAATCATGGTGAAGCCGGCGCTTCCCTACCTGGATGTAATAAAGGAACTGGCAGACAGGTTTCATGTGCCTGTCGCGGCATACCAGGTATCTGGGGAATATGCCATGCTGAAGGCGGCGGCCCTCAAAGGCTGGCTCGATGAAAAAGAAGCCATGATGGAGTCCGTCATGTCCATCCGCAGGGCCGGTGCGACGATAATTTTAACTTACTATGCAAAAGAGATAGCCAGGGTGATAGAATGAGCAATCAGGAGATATTCGAAAATTCGAAGAGTGTTTTGGTAGGCGGAGTGAACAGTCCGGTCAGGGCGATTTTCCCATATCCCTTCATCGTGGAGAGGGGAGAGGGACCCAGATTGTACGATGTCGAGGGAAAATCCTACGTGGATTACTGCCTGGCCTTCGGGCCCTTGATACTGGGGCACAATCACCCGGTAATCAATAAAGCCGTAAAGGACAGAATAGACAAGGGCTGGTGCTTCGGAACCCCCACGGAGACCGAACTGGACTTTGCCAGGATGTTCACCAAACACGTCCCCAATGTGGACAAGATACGCACCGTGAACACCGGAACCGAGGCAACAATGACCGCGATAAGGCTGGCCAGGGGATTTACCGGCCGCGACAAGATAATCAAGATAGAGGGCGCATTCCACGGGGCCCACGAGGCAGTGCTTGTGAAGGCCGGCTCCGGTGCGCTCACCCACAGCGTCCCCAACTCCAAAGGCATACCCGCCGACTTCACGAAGAATACAATTCTGATACCTTACAACGACCTGGATGCTCTCGAGCAGGCTCTCAAGGAAAACGAGGGCCAGATAGCCGCGATGATAACCGAGCCGGCCATAGGAAATGCTGGCTGCATCCTGCCCAGGGACGGATACCTGACCGGAGCCAAGAAATTACTGGCCGAGCATAATTCACTTTTGATCCTGGACGAAGTAATAACCGGCTTCAGGCTGGCAATGGGCGGGGCCCAGGAGTATTTCGAGGTGGACGCGGACATCGTCACGATGGGCAAGATAATCGGCGGCGGATTTCCGATAGGAGTATTCGGAGCCAGAACCGAAATAATGGACAACATCACGCCCTTGGGCCAGGTTTACAATGCCGGCACATTCAACGGCCATCCGGCCTCCATGACAGCGGGTCTGGAAACCCTGAAGTACATCGAGCAAAACAATGTGCTGGATGCCATCGCCGAAAAGGGAAATTACATTCAAAAAGGATTGAAGGACATCGTGCAGGACACCGGCCTGAATTACTCGGTCCAGGGCATCGGCCCCATGTTCCAGGTCTATTTCAACACCGAAACCGTTTGGGACTTAGTCGGTGCAATGGCATCGGATGCCAAGCTGTTCCTCCAGTACTTTGCCAAGCTTAGGGAGCGGGGGGTTTACATACCGCCATCACAGTTCGAGTGCTGCTTCACATCACTGGCCCATGACAAAGAAACACTGGATCTCACACTGGAGCAGTTCGACAAATCGCTTCGTGAAATAAAGGAAATCCAGTGATATCAAGCGAGGTAACGTGAGGACGATGATTGCAGGCACCCGTGGTTCGAAACTGGCAGTTACCCAGACGAAGTGGGTGGCCGACCGGCTGGCAGACCAATTGGGAGAGCAATTGGTACGCGATGTCGAGTTGAAAACCATAATGACAAGGGGTGACAAGATACACGATGTCAACCTTGCCAGACTTGAAGGCAAAGGCTTTTTCACAAAGGAGATCGACGAGGCCCTGCTTGCCGGAGAGATCGATTTCGCAGTTCATTCGATGAAGGACATTCCCACCGACCTGCCGGATGGAATAATAATTGCCGCGATACCTGTGAGGGAATCGCCCTTGGATGCTCTGGTCAGCCAGCATGCAGGGCTGGACGCTTTGCCCCCCGGTTCTGTGGTCGGAACATCGAGCCAGAGAAGGGCCTGCCAGATAAGAAGGCTGAGGCCCGATATTGAGGTGAAGGACCTGAGGGGCAACCTGGATACGCGAGTGCGCAAGCAGAAAGAGGGCCAGTACGATGCGGTCATAGTCGCCGAGGCCGGCCTGAAAAGACTGGGCTATTCTGATTATTACCCGCTGGACCCAAGAAGATTCATTCCCGCGGCGGCCCAGGGTGGACTGGCCGTGACCGCCAGAATTGATGACACCGATACCCTTGACATGCTGGCAAAGCTGGAGGACCCGGAAACCAGGGCTTGCTGCGAGGCCGAAAGGAGTTTCCTCATCTGTCTTGAAGGCGGGTGCCAGATACCTGCCGGAATCTACATTGATTTGAATCATGAAACAGGCGAATTTACCATGACTAGCTTCATTTCATCATTGGATGGGAAACGCCACCTGGAGGAGGTCGTTGGCGGAAAGCTGGACGAGTCATTATCTGTTCTGAAGCCGGAGGCCGAGAAACTGGCCACGAGTCTTCTGGACAAGGGCGGCCTTGAAATAATAAGAGAGATTAGAGGTGCTTAGGAATGAATGAATCATTAGGTGCATCATATTATGGAACTGGGCTTGAGCCCACCCCTTGCTGTGCATGCACCCCCCACCCAACTCCTGCGCTGGCCAGCCCCGTCCCCCGCTGGCCTGCTCGGAGTTTGTTGAAATGGAGTGATAACTGATGGTAGTTTACATTATAGGAGCCGGCCCAGGTGACCTGGAACTCGTAACCCTGAAGGCCAAGCGGCTGATCCAGGAAGCCGACATTATCATCTACGACAAACTGGCCAACCCCGAGATCCTGGCATGGGCCTCTCCATCCTGTGAAATGGTCTACATGGGAAAGAGGGAGCCGGGCCACCAGCATTCCCAGACCATCCAGGTGGAGATAAACGACCTGCTCAAGGAACACGGCAAGGGCAAAAGGGTGGTCAGGCTGAAAGGCGGTGACCCATTCATATTCGGCCGCGGGGGCGAGGAAGCCGAGATATGCGCGGAAAATGCCATACCCTTCGAAATCGTGCCCGGCATCTCATCGGCATTCGCAGTGCCAGCATATTCGGGGATACCGGTTTCTCATCGCGATTTTAATTCCTCATTCGCGGTCCTTACAGGCCATGAATCCGACAAGGATGGATCCCAGATAGATTGGGCCAGGCTTCCCGATAACATCATAGTTCTGATGGGCGTGGGCAAGATCTCCCGGACGGCTGCCAAGCTCATGGATAATGGCCGGGCGCCAGATACCCCGGCTGCCGCAATCCACAGGGGAACCACTCCCAGGCAGAAAACCGTGCTCACCGACCTCAAGACCCTGAAAGAGGGGGGCATAGACCTCGAGCCGCCAGTTATATTTGTCATCGGCCCCATCGCGAAACTTCACAACATTTTATCATGGTACGAGAAGAAGCTGGCCTTGTGCAAGAATAAGACTGTTTTGCTTACAGGTGTTGAGTCTCACCAACAAGCCCAGATCGATACACTGGAACAATTCGGAATGAAGGGCGTGCCAATGCCTCTTATCGAGATAGCCGACGAGTCATTTGAGATCCCGGATCTATCAGGGTACGATGCCCTGGTCTTCACATCCCAGGAGGGAGTCAAGAAGGTAGCCGAAAAGATCGAGCTGGCCGGCTTCAAGGGCAAGGTATTTTCCATCGGACCCAAGACAAGAAATTCTTTATCAGATATGGGAATCGAAGCCTCCATCGGAGAGAAATTCAATTCAGAGGGCCTGGCCGACCATATTACCGGCAATTTGGAAAAAGGCAGTAAGATACTTGCCCTCCGCAGTTCCGCGGCCACCCCTGCCATGAAAGAAAAATTATCCGGCTTGTTCGATTACCATGAAATTCCCATATACGGAATAAAGACTCTTCAGGCCGATGCCAGCCTTATGGATAGAAGTGATGTTATCTTCGTGATGTCATCCTCCTGTGCCAGAAGCCTCGGTGAAATTGATAAAGATGCTCTGGAAGGAAAGGTCATCGTTTCCATCGGCCCGGAAACCTCAAAGAATATAAGCCAGTCTCACATTACGGCGCAGGAGCATGCCTTCAACGGCATGATAAATGCGTACATTGATTATCTCTGGACTGGATTGTTATGATAGGAGTTTCAAAATTACTCATGGGTGTTTCAACCGAGTCAGACGGGCTCAGATACAGGGACGGCCAGGATGCTTCCATGGAGCAGATTAAACATGATCCTGGCCATGTGAAATCCAACAAGCCCATCGTGGTCTGGAACATGACCAACCGCTGCAACCTGAAGTGCCTTCATTGCTATGCCGAGGCAGCGCCCCATCCGGCCGAGGGCGAGCTCACCACCGAAGAGGCAAAAAGATTCATCGAGGATGTTGCAGAGTACAACGCGCCAGTGCTCCTCTTTTCGGGGGGCGAGCCGTTCATGAGGGACGACCTGTTCGAGCTGGCCAGGTACGCGAAATCGCTGGGCCTTCGTCCGGTGATATCGACCAACGGAACGCTCATAACCGAAGAGAAAGCGAGGCTGGCCAAGGAGGCTGGCATCATGTACGTCGGGGTTTCGCTGGATGGACTGAAGGATGTGAACGATAAGTTCCGCGGAGTTGATGGCGCTTTCGATAGGGCGGTCGAGGGCATGAAGAACTGCCTCAAAGTGGGGCAGAAGACCGGGCTAAGATTCACGATAACAAAGCACAACCAGGGCGACCTGGAAGGGGTGCTCCTCAAGCTCAAGGAGATCGGGGTAAGCAGGTGCTGTGTGTACCATCTGGACTATACCGGAAGAGGGAAGGAGATACAAGAAGCGGATCTGAGCCATGAAGAGACGAGAAAGGCGATGTCCACATATTTCGAGCTTACAAAGAAGCACCATGCCGAAGGGTACCCGATCGAGACCCTGCTTGTAGGCAACTACGCGGATGCTGGCTACCTGTATCTCACTCTGAAAGATGAGGACCCTGAGAGAGCGGAATGGGCCTATGAGTTGTTGAAGAG
>JAGLSY010000082.1 GCA_023135545.1 Thermoplasmata archaeon
GGCTCAAGGGTCAGGTCGGAAGCTGTTGGAGATGTCTGGGGACCGGACCCGGCTTGCTATCTTACAGATGAAGAGATTTCTCTCTGACACGATGTAAACTTATAGTCCCGAAGCTGAAAATCAAATCATTTAGGGCCCGCAGATTATCAACAATAGATTTTGGATATATTCAAAGAGCAGACCGCCGTAAGCACATCTGGAAAATGTGAATGGTCGCGGCGCTTTAACGCCGCGTATTTGTGCTTATGGCCCATGGAATGTAAACTTCCAGGCCCGAGGTTAAAATACAAATCATTTAGGGGCTGGTAGTTTACAACAAAATGCCTTAATACCAGTTAGATGATTGGGACTGGAACATCAGAGATTGTGAAGGTAAGTTTATGGCCAAGGACAAGAAGGAAAAAAAAGAGAAAAAGCATGAGCCCAACCTGGTTAAAAACAAGCCGCCCTACATGGATGACCTGACGGCCTGTATGCAGTGCGGCTACTGCCAATCTGTGTGCCCTGTTTACGAGAGCGGTGGGTGGGAATCCCTCTCACCCAGGGGCAAGTTATTCCTTCTCAAGGACCTGTCCGGCAAGAACGGCTTTATGCAGAAGCTCTTCGGAAAAAAATTGACAAATAAGATAACAGGCTCCGCCGATATAGACCTCGAAGAGTTCATGAATGCCATGTACAGGTGCACCCTCTGCAGCAGATGCGAGACGGTCTGCCATGTGGAAATACCCTTCCACGAGTACTGGGACCATGTGCGGGAATGGATGGTACAAAATGACATCAAGCCCCCGGAGAACACCATCAACATGTACACGGACATCGCGAACCCTAAGTTCAACAACCCCTTCAAGGAGACAAAGGACAAGAGGGATGAATGGTACCGGGATGACTATCCCGATTTGCCAGCCACCGCGGAAGTGGTGTATTTCATCGGCTGCATGACATCCTTTTACGAATACCAGGTTCTCCTGAACACGATGAAGATATTCACCAAGGCCGGAGTAAACTTCACCACCCTCGGCCAGGATGAGGTTTGCTGCAGTGCCATAAATGTCATGACCGGACAAACAGAGAATTTCGCGGAGATAGCAAAGCGTAACGTCGATGCGATCAAGAAGAGGGGTGCCAAAAGGGTGGTAACCGGATGCCCTGGCTGCTACCGTGCCCTGAGAAAATACGCCAAGTACGAAAAATATGATTTCGAGGTGATCCATACCATCGACCTCCTTCACGAGATAGTTACCGGGGGAAGGCTGGAATGGAAGAAGGACTTCAAATCCAAGAGCCTCCCGATAGTCTATCACGATCCCTGTGAACTGGGGAGGATCCTGGAGATGGAAGAGCGTCCGAGGTATGAACAGCCACGGGAGATATTACTGGCGGTGCCGGGTATTGACGAGGTTCTCGAGTTTCCGACCAACCGCATGGATGCCGTTTGTTGCGGCGGCGGAGGAGGACTGAAAGCCACGGACTACGACCTGAGCGCGGAGATCGCCGTCAAAAAGGTTGAAGATGCGATAGAGCTGGGTGCGAAAACCATAGTTTCATCCTGTCCCAACTGCAAGAACCAGATAGGTGTGGCCGTCGAGCTGAAGAAGGATGAACT
>JAGLSY010000083.1 GCA_023135545.1 Thermoplasmata archaeon
TGGCCAACCTGAACATCGAGGCCATAGTTCTCGACTCGCCCAGGGAGGAATACGTCTGCCTCGGCCTTCACCAGAAACCCGATGAGGAGCTGGATTTGGATTACTGCCGCGAAAACAACATCGGCTTTTTCAGGAGGGAGATCGGGGGCGGAACGGTCTGGCTGGACAACCGCCAGGTCTTTTACAATATCATTCTCAGACGAGATAATCCCATGGTTCCAAGGCTTACTCAAAATTTCTTCTCCAAGTTTCTGGGGCCGGTGGTGGATTCATGCAAATCCCTCGGGCTGGACGCGGCTTTCAACCCCATATGCGACCTGCTGGTCAATGGCAAAAAGATATCCGGGAACGGTGGCGGCGAGATCGGGGGATGCAAGGTGATCGCCGGCGGTCTCCTCATTGACTTCGATTTTGACGAGATGTCTAAAATTCTGAACCTCAGCCAGCCGCTTCGCACTCACTTCAGAAAGAGCATGGATGAAAACCTGACCACGATGAAAATGGAACTGGGCCATGCCCCGCCCAAGGAGGAGGTCTTTGACCACCTGGCCGCCAACTTCGAATCCTTCCTCGGGCCGCTGGAGGGATCGACCATAACCCAGGAGATCAGGAAGGAGATGGACCGCCTCAGAGGCCATTATTTTTCAAATGATTGGCTATTCCAGAGAGGTGCGAAAAACCTCGGCCGAGAGATCAAGGTGAGAGAGGGGAATCACATACTTGGCACAACGGCCGAGCAGGGAGGCCGGAGCCACGAGATAATCATTTTTTCATCAGACGGGAAAGTAAGTGACATTCAGGTAGCTGGCTCCCATGATATCCCACCCGATCTTATGACGGCACTCAGTGGTGCTCTGATGGGCATGGACTATGACCAAAGAAAAATAATAAATGGGATAAAAGACATTGTGTAACTAGGTAATTGTGGATGTAAGCGCACACCTTTGAGAAGCAGGTGAACGCTAAATACATCTACCAATTACTGATAAAGGTCGAAAACGTCCATTCCTTTAGGATTGGGATGAATCGACCCAACAGTAACAGGAAGACCGCCGTAAGCCCATCATTACTGTTCAACTGAACGCAGAGTTTTGCCTCTGCGAATTCGGGCTTATGGCTCATGGAATGGAAACTTCCAGGCCAGATACAGGATGCGAATCTTTAAAGGTCTGGTAGTTTACAGGTGTGTCTGGAGGAATAGGATGATAACCATCAATGGAATGGATTTCCCACTCGACAGAAAGTATTACACCAAAAGCGGAGCCCACATGTGGCTGAAACAGGATAACGGCCTGGTGAAGATCGGCCTGGATGCCTTCGCTTCCGAGATGGCCGGCTTTCTCACTTTCTTCATGATATCGGAGGAGGAGCCAAAGGCAGGGGATGCCATAGGCAGTTTCGAGTCAGCCAAGTTCGTTAGCAGGTTTTACTCCCCCATCAGCGGAAAGATCGTCGAGGTCAACGAGGCCGCCATCGCCAATCCGAAACTGATAAATGACGACCCCTACGCCACCTGGATCGTTGCCATTGACCCGGGGAACCCGGAGGAACTGGCATCCGAATTCATAATCGAGGACGGCGGGGAAATCGAGGCCTGGATAACCGAGGAAGTGAAGAAATTGGAGGAAGGATGACGGACATGGAAAGCCCGGAGGTGGTAAGAATAAGCACGGCGGCGGCCATGACACTCAAGATATTCCCCGGCCACTTCAACCGCGGCGAGAAGTTGAGGGCATTGAATCTCCTTATCCATTATGATGCCGGATGCGGGGCCAACTGCAGTTATTGCGGGCTTTCTCATTCAAGAAAACCCCAGACCGAGGAGCCATCGGACGACACCTTCATAAGGGTTGACTGGCCCCTGGTAACGGTTGACGAGATAATCGAGAGGGCCAACACGCATGCACCCCATCTCGAGCGCGTGTGCGTGTCCATGATAACCCACAAAGATTCTTTCAAAGACATGCTGGCTATCATGGGAGAGTTCAGGGGTAAGACCGACCTGAGCATCAGCGGTCTGATATCCCCCACGATGATGGACAACATAGACCAGGCCAGGGAAATCAAGGAAGCCGGCGCGGACATGATCGGCATAGCCATCGATGCCGCCACCCCCGAGTTCTTCGATGAGATGAGGGGAAGCGGAGTGATGGGGCCCCACACCTGGGACCATTACTGGCAGGTGCTTGATTGGTGCGTGGATGTCTTTGGCAGGGGAATGGTTGGGATACACATAATCGTTGGATTGGGAGAGACCGAGGAGCAGATGATCTCCATTATCCAGCAGGCCCAGGATAGAGGAGCAAAAACTCACTTGTTCTCCTTCTTCCCAGAGGAGGGCAGTGCCATGGGTGAATGGCAGCAACCTTCCTACGGCCGATACCGCAGGATACAGCTTGCCAGGTACATTATAAACGAAGAATTGGGAA
>JAGLSY010000084.1 GCA_023135545.1 Thermoplasmata archaeon
GAGAATGATATGAACCTTAACAAATACTCCCTGGAGGACGTAATCCTATCTGCAGTCAGAAGCGAGATGAGCAGCAACGCGACATATTCGGCCATGGCCGGCAAGGTCGAGAATACCTTTCTGAAAGAAAAACTGCTCTTCCTTGCAGACGAAGAGGAAAAGCACAGGGCCTTTCTTGTCGGGCTGTATGAGCGCACTTTTCCAGGAAAGAAAATGGTGGTGCCAGAGGAAACACCAGTGCCAATGCCGGAGATAAAGGTGTACGGCGAGGATTTCAAGCTCAGCGAGGTGCTGGAGAGCGCCATGGAGGCCGAGAGGGCGACCAAGGATTTCTATTACGAGATGTCCAAACTATTCGGTAATGAACCGGATATCAAAAAGAATCTGGAATACCTAGCATCAATGGAATGGGGCCACTACAAGCTTCTGGAGATCGAGAGGGACAACAGCCAGAACTTTGAGGCATATGACGAATACTGGCCCATGATGCATGTCGGAGGATAGAAGCATTCTGAATGGTTGAGCAGGCTTTTTGCTAAACCTGCTCAATCCCCGCTATGTTTCACGCTAAATATCTTACCCAAATATCTTGAAGCCATAGTCTTTCATATGCGGCATGTTGGATATTTGCTCGCGTAATTTCTCCGGCTCATCCAGCATTGCATCTTCCAGTTGCTCCTTTTCCCTTTTCAAGATATCATAATGGCTGTGCTCATTATTGGCGATATACATGAACAATTTCCTCTGGTCCTTGTGGACTTTAGCCAGATATCTGTAGACCTTGTAACCCTTGTACTCGTTCTGCATTGCAGCATCAAGGGCATGGATAAGGTTATCGATAGTCTTTACCTTCACCTCGGTCTCGAAAGGCTTCAGGCCAAGTCCATCCGGAAAGGTCCAGCCCTCATCTCCAAAGGTCTCACGGTACAGGTCCTGCAATACCTTCATGTGCTTATCCTCGTCCTTGGCAATGCTCTCGAACTTGTGAGCCACAAGACTATCCTTGTCCATGTCCTTTATGAGGTTCCTGTATAATTTTGCAGCCTCCTGTTCTGAAAATATTACATAGCCTAGCAATTGCTTCAAACTTAAATTCTTCAACTCTTCATACATAGTCGTTACTATGTAATGTATATTATTTAAATCTATTCGCACTATTGTGAAATTGTTCGTTGAACCATGGTGCAAACTTTCAGGCCCGAGACTAAATATCAAATCCTTTAGGGCCTGATAGTTTACTTACTCGAATATTCTGAAGCCGAAGTCCTTGTGATGGGGCATCTCTACCAGAGGCTCGTGCCTCTTGTGGGGCTCATCCATCATGGCATCCTCGAAGTGCTCCTTTTCCCTCTTCAGAACATCATAGTGACCGTGCTCGAAATGGGACAGGTATTTGAACAGCTTCCTGTGGTCCTTCTGGGTCTTGGCCATGTACTTGTAAACCTTGAAGGCGTTGTACTCGTTCTGCATTGCCGCATTCAGAGCTTCGATAAGACTGTCCATGGTCTCGATTTCCACAATGGATTCGAAAGGTGTAAGTCCCTCGGGGAATGACCAGTTTTCATCGCCGAATGTTTCCCTGTAAAGGTCCTGAAGAACCCACTTGTGCATGTCCTCGTCCTTGGCCAATGATTCAAATTTATGGGCCACCAGGCTGTCCTTGTCCATGTCCTTGACCAGATGCCTGTAAAATTTTGCAGCCTCCTGCTCTGAGAAAATAGCATATCCAATAAGTTCTTTCAAGCTCAAATCCTTTAATTCTTCGTACATGAAAACCACAATAAGCCGAGTCTATTTAAACTTATTTCCAATTGAGTTATTTGAGTTCGTGATTACTGAGGTATGTTCCCTTGAGTTCTTTGAGTTTTGCCTTGGTTGCCCGACACCCGGAAAACCCAAACTCATAGAACTCCCTAACTCACAGATGCAAGCATACTGCATTCAGAACTCACAGAACTCCATAAACTCCCTAACTCATATAACATATCAGCCATCTATTATTAATATGGGCCTCACTTTTGGGAATATCGAGGTTGTGAAGATGAAGATACCGCCTATTGGAGATGAGATTGAGGATTTTACATTGAGCGACCAGAATGGGAATGAGAACAAACTTTCAGAATTGAAGGGCAAGAAGGTTCTTCTATCCTTTCACCCCCTCGCATGGACCGGTGTCTGTGCCAAGCAGATGCAGAGTTTGGAGGCCAACCATCATGGGTTCGAGGAATTGAATACGATTGCCTTTGGCATCAATGTGGATTCGGTTCCCAGTAAGAAGGCCTGGGCAGATGACCTGGGCATTACCAACACCAGCCTCCTGTCAGATTTCTGGCCCCACGGTAAAGTGGCCGATGATCTGGGCATTTTCCTGGAGGACGAGGGCTTCTCCGGAAGAGTCAATGTGATAATCGATGAAGAGGGTTTAATCAAGTTAATCAAGGTCTACGAGATTCCCGAACTTCCGGACATCAATGAGATACTGGATGTCTTGAAAGGGATGTAGGCCCTACATTAACTTACATAAATTGCCAGTATGAATAAATATATGAACAATATTTGTAATGGAATATAAGCTGATTTGGAGGAGAAAATATGGAACATGTAGATGGTGAAGATAGGGGCCAGATAATTCTTTACGCGCTGAGCACCTGCGGCTGGTGCAAAAAGGTAAAAGCCTTGCTGGTCGAACTGGGAGTGGCTTATGATTTTGAGTTCGTGGATAAACTAATGGGTGAACTCAGAGAGGATACCATAAAGGAAGTTGAAAAATGGAATCCCAGACGTTCCTTCCCCACACTGGTTGTCAACAATGAAACCTGCATTGTGGGCTACAAAGAGGAAGAAATCAGGGAGGCTCTGGGTCTATGAGCGGCATTTCAGAAGAAAGGGTGGAAAAAACCTATGCCAGACTTGACGCCAGTGCTGAAAAATTCGGATACCATCTTAGCCCGGACACGGAATTCGTGAAGGAACTTGTCCGCGGCCTGCTGGACAACGAGGAGAGGTACGGATACTGGGCATGCCCCTGCAGGCTGGCCGATGGCAATAAAGAAGATGATATGGACATCATCTGCCCCTGCGATTACAGGGACCCGGACCTGAACGATTACGGGGCCTGCTTCTGCGCGCTTTATGTTACGGCAGAGGTGAAATCCGGAGAGAAGGAATTAACATCCATCCCGGACAGACGACCGCCCTTCTCGGAGAGAAAGGAGAAGAAGAGCCAGGCAAAAGATGAGGCGACCGCTGATACTCCCTCTGGGCTGGCCTTTCCGGTCTGGAGATGCAAGGTGTGCGGTTATCTGGCAGCGAGAGAGGAGCCGCCGGCGGTCTGCCCGATATGCAAGGTCCCCAAAGAGCGGTTCGAGCGGTTCATGTAATGTGATAAAATGTGCCAAAATAATATCGAAATAAGACTGGTAAACACATGGCCAGTGGATGAGCTCGTATTACTCTACAAAGTGGCTGGTTGGTGGAAGGAGCATTATAAGCCAGATGGCATCACTCATCTCATAAAGGGCAGTTTTGCCTTTGCCGTGGCCATTGACGGGAAAACCGGAAAGGCGGTGGGAATGGGCCGTGCAATATCGGATGGTGTATCGGATGCCTACATCCAGGATGTTGTCGTGTTTGAGGAGATGCGGGGCCAGGGCATAGGCGGCAGGATAATCAAAATGCTGGTGGACCACTGCCTGAAAAATAAGCTGGCCTGGATCGGACTGATTGCCGAGCAGGACTCAAGCCCCTTCTACGAGAAACTCGGGTTTGGGAAATTTCAAGGCGAGCCAATGACTTACAGGATGGATGATTGATGCTGAGGATGGACGATTTCAAATTATTGACCTTGGAATCCGGAAAGGAGTTCAAAGCCCATTTTCAGAATTATCCTGTATTGCATTCAGAAAAACTTTTCACGACCATGATATCCTGGATGGGGCATACAAAATACGTATATC
>JAGLSY010000085.1 GCA_023135545.1 Thermoplasmata archaeon
CCAGGCTGGGAGATGAGGATGATGACAAGCTGGAGGACCTTGAGCTGGAAGATGCCAAACCGGCAATACCGACCAAGGATTTCATAAAACAGCTTCAGGACGAGACGAGTTGGGAAGAGGAGGAGGATTCCGACCTTCCGGACGTGGTGGAGATAGGCGAGGTGGTGGTCCTCGAGGACCTGGATGCCCTTGACCAGAAAATTACAGATGACCCCGAGAACGATGCCCTGTGGGCCCGAAAGGCCAGGCTTCTCTCCAAGGCAGGCAGCTTCGAGAAGGCCATATCATGTTATGACAAGGCCGCCGAGCTCAACGTCGATATGGAGGCCGAGTACAAGAAGCTCATTCTGGAAATCCTACATGGAACCGCCATTTCCGATTCACCCGATGAGCTGGACGAGCTGGACCTCGACACAGATATAGTCGACACAGATGCCGCAAAGGCCCGGCTGAAGGAGATTGATGAGGACCTGGCCCTTTTCCCGGGGACGGAGAGCCTGCTTCAGGAGAAAGGAGAACTTCTGGATCAACTGGGCATGCATGAGGCGGCCCTCGAATGTTACAACCAGGTAATCCAGAGCTCGTACAAGGGTATAGAGGCCATAGCCAGGAAGAAGAAGTACAGTGATTATCCTGACAGCCTGCAGATAGGCTTCACAGACGGTGATGGCCGTGTCAACGGCAGAATTAATGGAATTCTACTCGGGAGAGTCAATGGCCGGATAAACGGTCTGACCAATGGAAGGGTGAACGGTCTCACCAACGGCAGAATCAATGGACTGGTCAACGGCCGCAGCAAGGTTAATGGCCTCACCAACGGCAGAATCAATGGACTGGTCAACGGCCGCAGCAAAGTTAATGGCCTCACCAACGGCAGAATCAATGGACTGGTCAACGGCCGCAGCAAGGTCAACGGTCTCGTAAACGGGAAGGTAAATGGGCTCGTTAATGGTCTCACCAATGGCAAGGTCAATGGCCTACCCTTCACATTTGGAGGATTGATTAACGGTATGGGCCTCATCAACGGTGACGGGCTGGTGAGCAGCCGGAGCCGACTCCACCGCTCCAAGGCCAAGGGTTATGCCTCATCCCTCTGGAGGACAAGGGTCAGCGTTATGGTCGTTCTCATATTCATGATGATGATAGTGCCGGTTCTGACGAACATGATGGTCGAGGATGGCAGCTACGGAATGTCCATAGACGGCGATTTCGCGGACTGGCGGGAATTCACATCATACCATGATTCTTCACAGGACCAGATTTCCAATGACGACCTGAACATCATCGAAACAAAGATAAATTTCAGGCCCCCCAACATCTTCCTGTACCTGAGGGTGGATGGTGATATTCTTGGCGGGCGCTCGACCAATGACACATCTGGCGTGGATTCAATATTCATATTCGTGGACACCGACAGCGACTCCTCCACTGGCTATAATGTGTCCGGCATGGGCGCGGACGTGCTTCTGGCCATTCATGGCTGGGTGAACACGGCTCAGAGTGCCGATGTACTGAGGTTTGACAACGAGTTGGACCATGACGACTGGAAGGGCTTCGAGTACTCTCATAGGACGGTGACCGCGCTGCAGGACGGCGAGCTGGAGCTCAGGGTTGCCCTTAACGAGCTGGACACCTATTCCCAGCCTATCCTTCTCATCATGACCCAGGACTCCTTCGGGGAAAGGGATGTTGCCGACTCCATGATAACCCCGCTCTACGGGACATTGAGGGTAAGCATGACAGAGGCCGTGGATGGCGATATTCTGTTGCCTGGTGAGTCGGATGCCGGGATGATAAGGCTGGAGAGCTTTGGCAGGGATTCGGAAGTGCTGGACATGACTTTCGGGCTCCAGGGCCAGCTTGAAGTGGACGGCATGGATAATCTCAGGCTTCTGATGGACACCGACGGAGATGGGCTATACAACCCTCTGGTCGATGAGGAAATCGAAGCTACCCCGGTTCAGAACGGCAGGAGTTTCACATTCACCCTGGAAGATTCCCTTGAAATCGAGGCCAATGAGCAATTGGACATCTTCCTGGCCTTTGACGTGGCACAGGCAACCGCTGCCGAGAATGTGGGCGTCAAAATTATCTCATTAGCGGTTTCGGACGGTGTCCTCGTCCAGATAGCCGAGAACTCGGGCTCGCTTCACAACATCGGGGCCGCCGACACCATCGAGATCGACGGGGCCTTCGGTGATTGGGAAAATGTAGGCCAGAACATTGACGCGGCCAATGACGTGACCAATGGAAACATCAATCACAACCAGACCAGGATAAACCGGAACGTGGACATCAGCGATTACAGGCTCAGCGTTGACGACCGCCTTCTCGTTTACACATCGGTTGCAGGAGTGGCAATGGGCGGCATCGATGTCCCCATGATAAGGTACAGGCCAGTGTACGTCCCACCTGCAAATGTAACCCCAACACCCATTCCGGATTCGGATAATGATGGAGTTCCCGACGTCCACGACGGCCCGGACGGTTCACTGGCCCATGATTTCGACAATGACGGTGTGGACGATGCGGATTCCGGGGGAGACCGCGACGGTGACGGCATCATAGATTACGGATATGATGGCGGCCAGGACTACTGGCTCAACACAACGATACCATTGGATTTCGATGCCGAATACGCCAACAGGACGGTCAGCAGGTTCATAGGGCCCATAGCACCGGTTCAGGTTCAGATTAAAGGACTGGATTACCTCAGCATATACATCGACTCGGACAACAACATCAGCACCGGGGCATACATCAACGGAAGGCTGGGGGCCGATCACATGGCCCTGGTATCGGGCCGCAACAACGTTATAGTGTCCAGCGAGTTATACAGATACGACCGTTCATTTCTGATCCCATGGGTAAAAGTGGCTGATATGACATCGGCCCTGGACTACCACAGGATGGAGATGGGCGTACCGCTTTCTCTCCTGGGCATTAGCGCCCTGGACGAGTTTTCCATATCATTGGAAATGTCGGACTGGAAGCATTCCCAGGATGTAAGTGATGAACCTCTGGACCACATTGCACTGGCAACGGGCACAAGGGCGGCCCCAATTGATGACGAGCCGAGGGCTCCACCAACCCCGGTCCCATTGGTGACCATTGCAAAGAGCGTGGACCTGAGGACCGCGGAGCCAGGCGATTACCTGAACTACACCATAACTCTCACAAACAAAAGAAAGGCGGAAACAGCGGCCTTCGTCTGGGTCAACGACACCCTGCCATCCGGAGTAACATATGTGAGCGACACCAGCGGCCTGACACCCTCGGTGAACGGCGACACCTACACATACCCATACACCAATCTTGTTGCCGACACTACCATTACTTTTGTAATAACCGTGAGGGTGGACGATACCACGGCTGATGGCACAACTCTTTTGAACAATGTGGATGTCGATTTCACGGACTCGACCGGCACACCCTATGGAACCGACACTGACAGTGCCAGCACAGATTGTGTGAGGCCAGACATATCTGTCGAGAAGGTGGCAAACACGACCACCGCCTACCCCGGAACCCTGGTTACATACACCATCTGGTACAACAACACAGGCGGCGGCAATGCCGGGGATGTCTGGATAAACGATACCATACCTGGCGGGACAATATTCCAGTCATCCACACCTGCTCCCACAACGGTGAACGGTGATGACTACACCTGGTATTTCCCGAATGTTCGGAAAAACACGGTCAATTCGATAACGATAACCGTGATGGTTGACCCGCTGGCCACTCCGGGAACCACCATAACAAACTGGGCATCCTTGAATTACACGGCCCTCAATGGCCATGCCTTCGCCGAGCAGTCCGATTCGGCGGTAATCAATGTCATTATCATACCGGAATTCAGCACAATTGCGCCGCTGGCCCTTGGAATACTGGGACTGGCCTTTGTCGGATTCCGCAGAAGAAAGGAAGTGATTAGATGAATGAAATCAAGAATGATAATAGGACAGATGTGCTTTATAAAACACATCTACCATCCTTTAACTGGATGAAGAAGATAAGAAAACTGTCCGAGAAGGTTCTCAACAACCTTCCCCTCTTCATGTTCGGCCTGTTGATGTTCGCGACGCTGGCATTAGATATATTCTAGATGCCGGTAGAAGCACCAGCCATGAACATCATGGGGCCATGAAAGAGCCAGTGCTATTTCTAAATTAATCAAATTTCAATTTTACAAAATTCATATCCTCGACAAGCTGGGGTTCATCAAGTGCCGCGGCCAGTTCCTTTTCTGATTTGAAAGGTCGAGAGCGAATTATTCTCGCCGCCCGCTTCTTTCCGATGCCTGGCAATGATGCCAGTGCCTGCATGCTGGCCTTGTTTATGTTAAAGGGATATTGAATTCCTGTTATACTTCTCTGGCCGTGGGAGATTATCACCAGATCAGAAAAGTTCTCCAGTCCGGTCTGGTATGGCAATCCGACAAGGATGGGGTAGGTTCCAACCTGCCTGCCGAAGCTCCGCTTTCCCCTGTCCAGTTCCATGTAAACATCCCTGAGCACGGTGCCGGTCGGGATCACCCTCTCCAGCATTGGCGCATCTATCTCTTCCCTTACCCGTTTTTTGAACATGATGAAGTTCTTTTTCAGCCGGTTGGGTGCAAAATCTCGCCGGGCGGAGGCCACCTGCCTGATGTTTATCCGCCTCAGCATGAGGCCGGCATCCAGCACATCCTTGAGAAAGAAAAAATTGTGGTCATAAGTTCCTTTCAACTCGCCGTCCAGACCTGCCACGAAGTTGAGGCCCGGAAGAAGCCTGGGCATTCCGTTCTCCGCCCTCTCGGCCCCGACAGCGTTGACCATCTTTATAGCATCCATGACCTGCTCCGGACTGGCATTTAAATTGTTCGCCTCCACAACGGCCGGGTCCGCGCTCTCGATTCCCATGGACAGGAGATTGCCGCCTGTGCACACCCTCACAAGCCCCTCCAGTATCTCCCTGGATTCTGTAGGGTGGCTGGCCATGATTCCGGGATTGGCATTGTCGGTGTGCAGAACCTTTACCCCATCCAGCCTGGCCAGTGATTTGAACAAGCCCTTCAGGGCTCCTATGTTGGGCCTGGGCGCGTCCTCTCCCAGTTCCTCGGTCATGTAGGTGAAAAGGCAGGACTGGCCCCCCAGCCTGAAGTTGACGGCTCCCAACTTCAGAAGCTCCTTCATCTCATCTAAAATATCCCGGGACGGCCTGAAGACAGGCTCCCCGTAATTCATCTCGGGGCAGAAACTGCATCCCCCTGACACGTACCTGGGACAGCCGAAGGACATGTCAATTTCCAGCATCAGGGGTTGTGGAAAATCCGGGTGCTGGTCGATAATATCCGCGCCTGATAAAGACCACTCCCTCCACTCCTCTGCGGTTCTTTTCCGGGGTGTTGAAGTGCCGGAAGCCAGCATGTCATATATCATGGCGTCAGGGTCGCCTTTCCCGGCCAGGGAGCTCCACACATGAACCTCCCCGTTGAAGTTCTTTCTTATCTCGGATACCTCTCTTTCCGAGGCCGGCATCCCGCGAAGGTACTTGCCCGGTACATTGGCATTGGCAATTATAAATAGAAAAATTGAACTGGCTCTTTTGCCCTGCCTCCACTGGTCGATGGTGATGTATTCGACCTCGTTGCCGCTGGCTTTAACGGCCCCGGCCACGTACCTGGGATATGGAGCCAGGAAGGGCGGGACACCCAGCCGCGAGGGTTCATCGGTATAGCCGTCCAGCAGTGTTATTAGCATAGCCTATGCTATCATCTCAACATATTAAAAATATCTCAAAAAAGAAAAATGAAGAGATCGAATCAAACCCTTGAAATGTAGAGTTATCGATATGTGTTTGATAAAATAGATGCGTCCATATACTGAGAAAATACGCATCTAAAAAAAATGAAAAGAAAGAAGTAAAAGGTATCTGGGTGCGCTTTGCACACACCCAGATATTCTAGTTATCCAGTAACCTCACTGTTCCAGTGCCTTCACTGCTGTGGTGGCGGCGGTGGTGGCGGCTGCTGGTCCTGCGGCGGGTACTGCTGCGGCGGCTGTGGAGGTGGTGGCGGCTGCTCCTGGTAGTATTGCGGCTGTTGTGGGTCCTGGTACTGCTGTTGTGGCTGCTGGGGTTTCTTATTCCTGCCAGCCAGCACTACTACTACAACCACTACAACTATGACGATCATCAGTAGCAGTAAGAGCCCGATCAATCCGCCAGAGTCTGCGCGTCCTCCGGTCTCGTCCGCGACCT
>JAGLSY010000086.1 GCA_023135545.1 Thermoplasmata archaeon
TCTATCGCCCGATCCCATTCCCCCTTGGCCTGGTACACACTCCCCAGGTTGTTCAAGGTGGTTGACATCCCGTGCTCATCGCCCACCTTCTCCTTTATCTCCAGGCTGCGCTCATGGGATTCCAGCGCCCTCTCCATGTCGCCCCTGTTCCAGTGCACGTTCCCGATGTTGCCCAGAGACATCGCAACGCCCTGCTTGTCCCCTATCCTCTCCTTTATCTCCAGGCTGCGCTCGTAGAACTCCAGCGCTTTGTCCAGCTCACCCTTTATTTTATACACGACGCCGATGTTGTTCAGCACTGACGCGATGCCGTATTCCTCTCCTATCTCCTCCATCACGGCCAGACTTTTCTCGAAATACTGCAGGGCAGTGTCGTAATCTCCCTTGCTATGATAGATCATTCCGATAGCCCTGAGCGCTTTGCCTATGTCCTTTTTGTCTGTACCGGCCTTCTCGGCGATATTTACCGCCTCTGAAGAGAGGGACATTGCCTTGTCGTAATCGCCTTTTCTCAAATATGAATATCCTTCGGCAAAAATTATCCTGCCGTACTCGGCAGTATCCACTTCCGCCAATTCCTTCGCCTCGGCCAGAACCTCCAGGGACCCCTCGAACTCTCCTTTGCTCGTACGCACCTCTCCGACCTTCCTCAACATCCTGGCCTTGATTTCTTTGTCATCTGCTTTTTCTTTCACCGTCATGAAGTTACCGATTGCCTCGTCATACTTTCCCATGAGACTCCGGAGGTCTCCGGCCCTCTCCGAGATATTCAAACTCCTATCCTTGGCTTCAGTAATATCGAGCTTTGAAAGCGCGGCCAGTGCCCAATTGTAGAATTCCAGAGCCTGTTCAACGGCAAAGGAATCCTCTGCCTTCTCCCCGGCACCGATGCAGTAATCGGAGCATTTCTGATATTCTTTGGTTCTGGAGAAATGCCAGGCAAGGTCATAAATCACCTCGTCTAACCTGTCCGCATAATTGATCTCGAAGTATTCGCCAAGGTTCCTGTGATGCCCGTTCTTCCACCTCTCTCCGATGCTGTCGTATATCACGTTTTGGAACACCGCATGGCTGAATTCGATGGCCCCGTTCTTCCTCAGTAATATGCCCGAGGCCAGCAATTTTTCCAGCGATGCGTCCGGGTCCTTGGTCAATCGGCTGGATGCCGCAAGTGAAACATCGAATTTCTGGCCGATGCAGGAAGCGTACTCCACCATGGCCATGGAATCAGGATCAAGGAATTCCAATCTACCGTTGATGACCTCCTCCACCGTGGTCGGGACATTGTATGATTCAGATACCAATGAATATCTTCCATCCGCCTTTACGATATTTCCGTCCGCAAGCATGCCCTTTAGCATTTCGGTAACGAATAGCGGATTGCCCTTGGATTGCTCGTACAATCGTTCTGCCAGCGTGCCAGAAAAATCATTGGGAGAATAGGTTCTGTCAATAAACGAAACAGTGTTTTTAAAATCTAGATTCTCGAGGGCCATCTCATTCATGATTTCCTCATTTTTCATGTTCTCGATAGCTTTCTGAAGAACATCTGACTCTCTCTGTCTCAAGGTCCCCAACAGCAGAACCCGGGCCTTCCTGATGTTCCTCGCCAGGTAATTCAGCACGAACAGCGAGGATTCGTCCGCCCAGTGCAGGTCCTCCAGGAACATCACCAGGGGCTTCTCGCCGGACAGGCGCGCCAGCGTTTCCAGCACCCTATCAGCAATCTTGAGCCTCTCGTTCTCCAGCTTCACGCCCTCCAGGTCCTTCCTGACAAGGAATCTGGCCCCGGACAATTTTTCGATTTCATCCTGAACGGGCTTGATGTCGCTCAAGTTACCGGTCCATTTCTCGATAAGCTGGCCGTGGCTTTCCTCCACTTTCTGGAGCGTTTGCTTCAAAGTGTTCTTCATGTCCGGATGCTCGGCACCGGAGAAAACCGCGGTGAGGAACATATAGTGGCCGTGCTCTATGAGTATCTTCATGTCGCCGTACTCCAATCGACCCAGCCCAGCCTTCTCCCCGCCCTGGCCGAAGCTGTCCCTGACGAAGTCCTGCACCGCCGAGAGCATGCCCGCGAATATGTCCGCGTCCAGGCCGCCTTCCTCCGACGAGGCCTTGCCCAGCAAGAGACCGGCGCTGTTCACCGCGAATATCTCGGCGAACGAGGTGTACTCGCTCTCCTCAAAGAGCGGTTCGAAACTGATGCCTTCCAGGGCCTTCGAGAATATCTGGAACGGATGCGTGGAGCCGGACATTGCCGCGCCCGATAGAATCCTTACTCCCGCAGATTCTGCGTGCTTCCTAAACTCCTCCACCAGCCGGGTCTTGCCAATGCCGGGCTCGCCGGATACAAATATGGTGGAACCCTTTTCAGAACTCGCATCGGTCAGAGCTTTTTTCAGCATGCCTAGTTCGTTGTCGCGGCCGACGAGTTCCGGCTGCCGGAAAGCTAACTCATCCATATGTAAGAGAATGAAACTAGATATTATAAGTGTTATCGAAAACCTAGGTGTGGTCTATCACTCGATCAGCGGCTCACATTAATTATTGAATAATCCACAAGCCTCAATATCTTCTTCTGGCCAATATGGCTATGATGATAACTACTACAAGAATGAGAGCCAATACTATACTAATTATGCACAGGTCAGACCCTAGGTCGAAAATACCACCGTCCTCTCCATCGGTGAGGTCGTCATCTGGTGTGGTTCCCGGGCTGCCAGATACTTCCCACCCGAAATCCTTTTTCAATACCCAGCCGATAGTCTCATTCTCATATTCCCTGGTTTCTGCGGAGGCGTCCACATTGTAATAGGTTATGTTGCCCAGCTCTGACAGGTTCACGAAGCAGTCAAGCCTGAGGCCGGATATTGAATATTCAATTGACTCATTAATGAAGGATGCAGATGTGTTTGTTCGCAATTTACAGTTTCCGTTAGTGTAATTGACGATGAAGTGGGAGGCATTCCCAACCGCAGTGTATATATTTATTTGGTAAATGGTGATGTTATCTGTCCTGATTTTGCCTGGTGAAGCAAGTTCAATGGTAAGTTTTATTGTTTCGTTATCTGGCTGTAATTCGGAGCGAAGCCATTTTATGTTCACATACTTTGGATCATTTCTCATCTCTGTGGTTCCATTCTCATAGACCCACGTGACATCGCTGGCCGGATCTGAATAGTCAAGGTCGAAGTCGATATCTTGAGCACCTACAACCTGGGCATTAAAAGACAATATTGAAATGCTCACAATAAGCAACAGCGCTATGATTGGAGTATATATTCTTTTCATATTCATTAAAATACATAATGAAGTTTAAGATATTTAATTGTAGTTACTGTGAGGTTTTTATTCCATTTAATTTTATATATTTATACACATAAATATCTTTCATATCAACCCAACATAATCCAGCATAAATATCATAAAGATACAAACAAACACCGCAGGTATTGTTATCAATATGCCCACCTTGGCCAGCTCCTTTCTTGATATCTGGCCGGATGAATAGATAAGGGTTATCGGCGGTGTGCCTATCGGTGTTACAAGCGATAGGGACAGGACAAGGGCTATGGGGAGCACCAGCAGCCGCATATTCTCTCCCAAAGCATTGGCAAATGCGATGAGGATCGGTATGAATATCGCAGCACTGGCAGTGTTGCTGAGGAAGTTGGATATACCGACCACCACAAATGCTACCAACACGATAACGACCAACAACGGCATCTCCACGAACACACCCAGCAATCCGGATATTATCCAATCCGCCGCTCCTGTATTCACTATGGCCTCTCCCATTGCCAGTCCAGCGCCGATTATCAGGAAAACGCCCCACGGCACTATCCTGGCATCTTCCCAGGTTATTGTCCCGGTAACAAAGAGGGCGACGGCCGCCAACAGGCTCACTATGGCCGCACTCATGAAGCTGGGCGGAAACCCGAAGGCCTCCCCGATGCTGGAGCCAGATATCCAGAAGATGATGGTGAAGGCAAATATTGTCATTGTCTTTTTTTCTCCGCCAGATACCGGGCCAAGATCCGCATACCCCTCTTTCAGGGATTCTATGTTCACCGTAACCTCCGGAATCGGAAGGACCTTCAGTATTATTCTCCAGCTCATGAAGAGAAGCACGAAGGATGTCGGCATTCCGATTATCATCCAGTCAACGAATGTCCACGAGCCCTGTTCTGCAAAGATGGCAGATGCCACGGCGTTGGGGGCCGAGCCGATGACCGTCCCCAGGCCTCCGATGACAGCGGCAAAGCCGATGCCCAGTAACAGCATGGTCGTCAGTCTTTTCGAGCTTTCCTTATCCTCCACGCTGCTTGAAAGGCTGATCGCGAAGGGGGCCAGCAGGGCGACGGTGGCCGTATTGGATATCCACATCGAGAGGATGGCGGATACCAGCATCATGGAGAGCAGCAGCTTATCGATCTTGCCCTCGGAGCGAATGAGGAAAGGGTACAGCAGTCTTTTATCTATACCGGTCTTGTGAACGGCACCGGCCAGCATGACACCGCCCAGAAGCATGTAGACGACCGGATTGGCAAATGGAAGAAGGGCATCGCTGGTCTGGAAGATGCCGAAGGCGGTCAACAGTACCGGAACCAGCAGTGCCGTAGCAGGCATGGGGATGGCCTCCGTTGTCCATAAGAGTGCGATCCCCAAGAAGATGGCCAGCGACATCTGGGCCTCATATGCCATGTCCAGAGGCAGCATTGCGAATATCAGGAATCCTGCCAGGGCTATCAACAATTTCAGGGAGCTTCTGGCGTATATGGACAGCTTGTTAAGGAAATTGAAGAAGGATGGCTTGACGGTGTAAATGAGATGAAAATGGTGGTCGCCCTTGGCCTTGTCGAATATATGTAAATGGCCGTCTTCGTCTCTCTGTGGAAGGTGAACATGATGCTCCTTGGTTCTGCCAGGCTGCGACGGTTCGCGGTTGTCGCTGTTGCCGCCGGGGTCCTTATCGGCTCCAAACATGCAGGGACCAGATAACGAAGCTAATAGAAAACATTATTGAATTGCTGAAGGCAACAACTTCAACAATACCTGAACTTCAAGGATTTTTGAACAAGTCAGGGGTGTTAAATAACCTTAAATCCATATCTATCATTGTCGAGGGAGACGCACATGACAAGGTTTGACTACGATTCCTGGCAGGCAAAGCTCATCGCCCTGGAACTGGCCACCGAGGTCGGCCGGGGTATATTGAAAGAGCTTGTCGCATCGCCTCATACCGCGAGCCAGCTGTCAGATATCATGGAAATTCCGCTTCCCACAACCCTCTTCCACCTTCAGAGGCTGGAAAGTGCCGGCTTAATACAGTCGAAGAAGGCACTGGGAAAGAGACTACGGGAGGTCAAAATGTACAGCGTCCCCTCGACAAAAATAGTAATAGACCTAGGAGGAAACAATAACACATCTGGCGATATAGAGCCAGATGGTTCAGTGTCCCCTGGAAAAGGAGGTTACAAAAATGACGAAGAATGATGAAAATGGTGAGCCGGAAAATGCGAATGAAGAGGGACCCAAGCAGGTGAAGGTCAAAATCAAAGGTGAGCCGATGGACCCTGATGAAATATCAAAAAAGATAGAGGAAGCCCTGGAAAATGCAGGCCTGAAAAACATGGATGAATTCATGGAGAAGGTGCATTTGGGCATGAAAGGCATCGACAAGAAGGTGGCCAAGGCAGTTGCCAAGATAGACAAGGAACTTGGCAACATCGACATCACGGTAGATGACGAATGCCATCATCACCATGGCAAAGGGGACGATACGGAATACATGAAGAACGTGGGCGTCCTCAACCTGAAGAACATCACCGAGGAGGAACTGGACAGCATGAAGCCCATCAAGAACATGGGTGTGATCATAGTGCCGGAGAATCTAATGGGCAAGGTTTCGGCCAAGATAAAATCCAATGTGGGCGTGACCATACCCTACAAGGAGGGGTGGAGGCTGTATTCTGGCCACACCGAGATAGACAATTCGATGCTGGAAGCCCTGGACGAGCCCATCGAATTCATCCAGACTGGCCACATGACCGTCAACGAGGATGTTGATGGCGAGCTGTTGAAGCAGAAGATAAAGGCATTCAACAATTACGGCCACATCTCGGTCCCCGACAACATATACGGCATCATGATGGCCAAGTGCATGGAGAACAGCGGCCACATCGGCAAGAAGAGCGATGAAGACGATGATGAGGAACAATAAACATAAACATGGCCGGTGCCCAGCCCAAGGGCATCGGCCATATTCTTTTCATATATTATCCAAATAATACCATGTTTCTCGATTCGATTGGCAAAGCAGTATAGGAGATGAGACTGCCAGAAGGATCATATCAGCAGGGTTCGAAAAGGCCTTTGGACCATATAGCTGTGATTCTTAGCGGCTCAGGGGATGCAGACATAATTAGATGGAGATATCGTGACCATGACTATGTATTTATTGATGAATACCTGGATGTCCTTGATATTAATATTGGATTCTCCCAGCACCCAGCGGGAAAAGCTATTGAAACCATCTATAGAATCAAATTCCAGCAGCATCTTTTCCCTGAAGCACCCCAGGTTAAGGTTTTGTTCAAGTTTCTTCTGATACTCCTTGACTATTTTTTTTGCAGAATCGAAGGATGAGAGATTTGCATTTATGCAATCATTATCCCTCTTGCCTGAAAAAAGAATGTCCCAAACAACTTTATTAACCTTCGATTCGAGGTCACCTGATTTAACAATGTAATCCGTCACTCCCATCTTGAAGGCTCTGGCAGCAACCTCCTCATTACCAGTTCCTGTGATCATCACCACAGGAATGTTAATGACCATATCCTCCAATTCTCTCATGAACTCAAGCCCCGTCATTGTCGGCATCGAATAATCCAGAAGGATCAGGTCGTAATCATTGTTGTTAATGGCAAACAGGGCATCCACCCGGCAATCTGCCTCGTCAATTATGATATCTGGCATTTCATTGGAAATATACAGTCTGATCAGTTTCCTCTGGGGCTTGCTGTCATCTATGAGCAATATCCTCTTGTTCTTCAAGTACTCACCTTGTGCTATGATGGATAGCCGTTAAACTATTTTTTAGGTAACTATATCTCTAATACTTATTCCTATCACCTGGCTTATCAAGGTTGATAATTATCTTGAATCAACCCCAAGCCCCAATACGAATGATTCTTTTGGATTATTGAATAATCCCCAAGCCCTAATACCACAATCTTTAGATTTGTGGATACAGGGCGCAGCACGTATCTGGTATGGGCTTGGGTAGAATTGTATTTGCGTTCTCCAATTGGCCAGTGCGCAAATATAAATTAAACAATTTTCTGAAAATAATAATATTTCCACAGAAAAATGTTTAATCACAATAAGGGCTCATAGC
>JAGLSY010000087.1 GCA_023135545.1 Thermoplasmata archaeon
ACATGGCCATCGGCGCCGCCTATCCGGAATGCAAGGGAAAGGCCAAGACCTTCAACAAATCGGCAATTCACTGGGACATGATAAAGGACATGAGGAAGGGCGGAGAGATACACGGCGACGGAGAGCTCATTTATAAGAACGGGAAGTGGCTGAAATGAGCCATGATCCGAGCGAGCAGGTGAGGGCGAGTTTTCCTTTGGATTGGAAACCTTTCCTTTTGGAGCCCGAACCAGCGGAGCGAGGGGAAAAGGAAAGGCTTCCGGATGTGAGGAAGGGCGGCGAGATACATGCCGACGGCGAGTTGGTTTACAAGAACGGAAAATGGTTGAAGTAGGGGATGAATAAATGAATCTGGATGAGTTGAAAAAGATAGATGTTACGACCAGCATGAAGGCCACCGCGGATGCGATCCGCGGGGCCATCGAAATGCTGAGCTTTGAAGTGAAGAGCGGTAAGGAATGCAGTCTCAAAGATAAGGAGATCCTGGAGGTTATCACCACCAAGCTGAAGGAAGTGGAAGAGGAATTCTACAGGCCCCTGGACGACCCCACCATATTCGAGTACCTGCAGGGTATCGCGGCGACAGCCAGCCAGATCGAGCTGGATAATTATTGCCAGGACCAGATGAACCTTCTGAAGGCCAATGACCTGCATTACGAGGGCTACACCGCCCTGTATTACGGGGATTGCATTGAAGCAACCAGGCTTCTGGGAGAGGCCTATAAGACATATCCGAACCATCCGCTTGCCAAGATCGACCTGGACAAGGCGCAGAAGAGGCTGGACAAGGCCGATGGCGAGTTGACGAAGGCAGAGGCGGCGATCGAGAAAAACCCGGACAAGGCAGTTAACTGGTTAAAAAAAGCTGGCACCCTGGTTACAATGGGAAGGCTGGAGGAAGCATTGTCTGTGTTTGACAAGGCCATCGAGCTGGAGCCGGACAACCCAGACATGCTGGCCAAGAAGGGCGCGGCACTGGAAGGCCTTGGGAGATGGAAGGAAGCCGTTCCGCTATTCGAAAAGGCACTGTCAATAAAACCAAAGAGCCAGATTGCAAAAAAAGGAATGAACCTGGCTAAGTTCATCGGCGGTTTGGATATAGAAATATGAAATTGAATATCGAGCTTTAAAGTTATATTCATGAACCCGACCGAAAGAGGTTTAGAATAGTTTCCTAAGACGCATTATATCTTCTATGCTGGCCTCGAATGTCAATCTTTTGGTGGCCCAGGCCTTCATAGGCTTCAGCTCACCCTTGAACAGCGCGATGAAATCTTCCTTCGAGGCAGAGATCATGACATCGGCCTCATCCAGCTTGCCGACCTTGAAATCCTTGATTTCACCCTTGTCCAGTGTGAAGGAAAGGCCATCAAGGTCGTGGACATCGATGTTCACTGTTTTGGTAACTCCACCCAATTCCGTCCTCAAACTTTCGTCCTCTGCGATCTTGACCTTGAATTTGTCCATCACGACCTGAAATAATTTCTCTACTTCATCCATTTTCAAACACTCCATTTCATCTAATTGTTATTTAAACTAATCATCTTCATTGAAGCTTGCCAGGTCCGTCATGCTCAACTCGTTTATCAATCTTCCGACCGTCTTCCAGCTCATGCGGGTGTGGGGCGGCATCTCCCCGTGCTCCGAGTACCATTCCTTCAAAAAGTTGATGGTAACCTGATCCGACGGATAGCCGCTTCCGATTGTCCTGCCCAGTTCCTTCTCGATTTTTTTAACAAGTGAATCGCGTGTCGTCTTGGCAAGTATCGAGGCCGCAGAAACCACCGGATACAGGTCATCGGCACCGTGTTTGGAGATTATCCGGATTGGCTTACCAGCATTGCCCAGTTCCCGCTGTACCTGCCTACCGAACTCCTCCTCGTTGGAATCGGCGGCATCCAGATATGCCGTGGAGCATGGGCCCAGTTTCTCGATCACCGAGGCAAAAAGCTTGGCCTCTATCACATTAAGGGTGTACCTCTGCCTCAGAACATCTATGTCCTCGGCGTCCATGATAGCGTATTCGTATCTGGCAACCTCTTTTATCTTGACAGCCAGTTCTTCTCTCCGCTTGGGTGTAAGTCTCTTGGAATCCTTTGCCCCGATTTCCCTCAATATCGAATCATCATCGACCATGAGGCCGCACACCACCAGCGGGCCAATGACAGGGCCACGGCCGGCCTCGTCCACGCCACATATCGAGCCAGGAATAGAATTACCGAAATTATCAAGGCTGGGAACCATGAGACCAGATGTCCCTGATGGTAAATAGATATTGCCATTCTGTTAATACGGCCATAGGCAAGTATAAATAAAACCGAAAATTATTCGGTTGTGTTGAGAACATGACGACTGGCCGCAGCGAAGATTATCTGGAAGCGATTTATACGGTATCGAAAAAGAAGGGCTATGCCAAGGTTCGTGACATTTCCACTATACTTGGTGTGGGCCCGCCCAGTGTTACCGAGATGTTCAAGAAATTGAGCGATGACGGCTACATAAATTACGAAAAATACAGCGGTGTGACACTCACCGACAAGGGAAGGGAGATAGCCGAGGCCACCAGGCTCAAGCACGATACCCTAAAGGAACTTCTGATGATACTGGGCATCAACGAGGATATCGCGGAGGAGGACGCCTGCAAGATAGAGCACACCGTCCACCCGGACACCATGGAGAACCTCTCCAAGTTCGTGGAGTTCGTCAAGGGGGCAGAGGAGGAGTCCCACTGGCTGGCTCATTTCAGGCATTATCTCAAGACAGGGGAGAGAATCCAATGTCGGCCGTCCAAGGGACATGATTGCCCAATCCACAAAAAGGAGAAGGAATGAAATGGCTTATATCATGGTCATAATCACGGCCCCTGATGAGAAAGAGGCCAGTAGGATATCCATGACCCTTGTGGAAGAGAAATTGATAGCATGTGCCAACCGGTTTCCGGTCAATTCCATATACACATGGCAGGGCAAGGTGGAGGATGAGAAGGAGGTCATGCTGGTCTGCAAGACCCGGGAGAAGAACCTGGAAGCCATAATTTCAAGGGTTAAGGAACTACATTCTTACGATGTGCCCGAAATAATAGCAATTCCCATAATAGGAGGAGCAAAAGAATATCTGGATTGGGTTGAAAGCAGCACAAAACCCTAAGTCAAAATATATAACCCTTTGGGCAGGTCGTTGCCATGAGCCAGATTGATTTTTTCACGACTATTTATTATAATAGTTAACTTTATATAATAAAAAAACTGTGTTATGGAAATATCAAACACCTGTTCTGAATGATGAACAAGGTATATGATAAACGGAGGAAGACAAATGCTAAAAAGTAATCTTGTCAAGATAACTGCATGCATATTGGTCATGATGATGATGGTCCCGGCCGGACTCGTTATCATGCCCGCGAACGATCAGATAATTGTTGTGCCAGCCGCAGAGGTTGTGGATGATAGTGTGGATACTATTGTTATTCAGCCGAATGCAACTGTGGGGAAGGACACGTACATATCGAATGACACAGCCTTGATTGACCCAAGCTGGAATTTTGGAGAAGACCAGAGTTTGTATATTGGTGCCGTAAATACAGAACCGATTAATGGTCTGATAGAATTCGATTTACCAGCAAATGTCGGCAACCTAAATCGAGCTACACTATCCTTATATTCTAGATCTATTGTGGGAACCCCTGGTAACTTATCCGTTTATGGTGTTTCAAACGATTGGGAAGAAGGCACAGGAGGAGCTTCAGGTCCTGCTGGCATAGCTAACTGGTCTTATCGGTTGCCCCCATTGGTTCCATGGACCACACCAGGAGGAGATTACATCGATACAGAAGATTCTTACATTGAAGTGACACAGTTAGATACATGGTATTCCTGGAACGTAACTTCTATCGTTCAAAACTGGAAATCAGGTGCATGGTCAAACTACGGTTTTTTCATTAAATCAGAAAACGCACCTAATGTAGGGACAAATTATGCGGCATTTCATTCAACTGATTACACAGTCGACACGAACCTCACACCAAAGCTCACCCTCACCTACTCGGCGGAGATAGACCCGCCAGTACCTCCCCAGACCTTTACCGAGGACGACCCGCCCAGGTCTATAGTCCTTGATAACGGCAATGGAAGTGTTGTTCACGTATCTGGGCCAGATGACATCGCAACAGCCCAACCCTTCTTCGGCACCGGAGCAGACTGGTTGCATTTCATGGGTGTTTACACCCCCGAGCAAGTGGGTAGTGAAGGAGTCATTAGAAAAATTTCATTAAATAGAACTAATTCTGTGGAAACAGGTGTGTTTAATGATGTGGTCATTTCTCTTGCACACACCAGTCAAACTGATTTGGTTACTACTGCATTCACGGATAATCATGATGGCTACCTTGTCGAGGTTTTCAATGAGGCAACTGTCGTACTGAACTCCTCCGATGGAGATTCCTGGATTCATTTTGATTTAAATGACAACTTTACTTATGACGCATCACACAATCTCATTGTAGATATTCAATGGAATGGGGATGATGGGAATAGTCTAAATATGGATAGTACTAATTTCGGCACTATAAAGTCAATCTGGGAAAGCAATGCCGCTCCAGGCACAATCAATACTATTCAGCGTACACTGGTTACACGCTTCACGACAGATGCAATGAACAATGCGATCATCGATGATGGTAGGATGGGTAATGGAGGATTGTTTGACTCAGCTGATACATACAAGAAATTCCAAATACTCTACAATGTTACGGATATGGGAAATCAAAGTGGCATAATCGATAAGATCGGATTTTACAAACCAAATGTAGGTATTTCTTCATTCCCCAATTTCACGATCAGTGTCGCTCATTCGGATAATGACACGATATCCTCAACATTCAGTCATAATTATATTGGATCCTTGACAGATGTTTACTTCAATGTGAATTTCACGCATAATGATTCAACAGGTTGGGTCGAGTTCGATGTGGATGATAAATTCGACTATGATGGCGTTCATAATCTGCTTGTCCAAGTTGAATGGAGCGGAACAGCATATGGCCCAGTTATACTCTTACATAGAGGACCCCCAGCTGCGACACCAACAAACAATTACTGGGCCAGAACCAACATTCAGGGTTCATTAACTGGTAGCACAAGCAATGTGTATTACAATATCAATATTCTTTACCACGGATCCGCCAACCTGACCTGGTCCGTCATCAGCAACACACCTGACAAGGTAACGGCCAGTGTTTCAGGAAGCACCCTCAGCATCGCACCCGTGGAGAACGCCTACGGCGACGCAACCTTGACTCTGACTCTCACCAACGCGGTTTCCGGAGATTCGATTTCCCAGACAATTGACGTGACCATCGTGG
>JAGLSY010000088.1 GCA_023135545.1 Thermoplasmata archaeon
GAATTTAATTTATGGTTTTAATATTTTTTGAACATGTACGCCCAATTCAGCAATTGGGCGTAGGTGGGGAAAGCTTACATCCAGTTGCGGAAGTTTCAACGTGCTAACGTGGGTCCCAGTGATAGTCAGTGTGGGTCTTAGTATTTCCCAGTTCGGCGGGGGGTTGGAAGGCGGGTAAAACTAGCACCCAGAGACGGTTGTTTCAACGCGCTAGCTCCCCAATCAAATGGGTGTCCGTGTTCCCAATTATCTTTATAAAATACCATTCACCCAGAGCTATCTCCTGGTCCACAACGACCGGCTGATAGTTCCCGGTCCTCAAAAAGGTGGTGCCCGGTTTGCGGTACTCGGTGGCAATCACTTTCATCTTTTCTTCGATCCTGGCCGATAATTTTTTTCTGGATATCTCGAATCTCAGACTCGTGATTATGCGGGATCGGTCCTTTGATTTCCAGCCCGAAATCTGGTCTTTCATTTTTGCCGCGGTGGTGCCCGGCCTGGGAGAAAATCTGGTTACATTAATTATGTCTGGCTCCAGTTTTTTCACCAGCTCGACGCTGTCCTGGAACTGGTCATCGGTTTCGCCGGGAAAGCCGGTTATGATATCTGTGGAAATCGTCATGTCAGGATAGGCATGCCTGAGAGATTCGATAATATTGAACAAGTCAGATGTGGTATATTTCCTGCCCATGTTTTGCAGAATTTCATCGCTGCCGGATTGGACTGGCAGGTGGATAAACTTGAAAATCCTGTCATTGCCAAAAGCCTGAATCAGGGGTTCCAGTATTTCCAGGGTGGCGGCAGGATTCATCATCCCCACTCTGGCCATGAAATTTGCATCTAGCTGAGATATGGAATTCATGATATCTGGCAGCCTGGGTTTTTCTCCGATGTCCATGCCGTAGACGGCGGTGTCCTGGGCGGTTATCTGAAGTTCTGCGACACCCGAATTTATCAATGCCCGTGCCCTAGATTTTATATCAGCCAACTGCCTGCTTTTCAGAGGGCCTCTAGCAAACCTTGTTATGCAGTAGGCACAGTCGCCTAGGCAGCCGGTGGCTATTGGAAGGATGCCCACCTTGTTTTCCGGAGCTGGCATCATCGAGGGTGCGGAGGAGGGCATGGGCGAGGAATTGGAACAGCTGGAGATTGCGGTGGTTATAACTTCCAGAATCTGAGTGTTGGACGCCGGTGGAAAGAGCATGGCCTCCGGTGCCACTTTCAGGATTTTGCTTTCACATATGGGGCCAAGGCACCCGCACACAAACAGTTTTTTATTTTCTCCGGCAAGCTGGCTTATGCGTTTCAGCATCTTCTGCTCGGTGGTTTCTATGACCCCGCACGTGAACAATACTGCCCAGTCATAATCTTCGTCATGGTTTACGAATTCGTGGCCCTGGCCATGCAACAGACCGGCTAATTCATTTGCCTCTCCTTTGTTCAGAGTGCAACCGTAGGCTTCCAACAATATTCTCATTGGGGTTGCTATCATGATTATGTATAAATCAATTATTATCTATCATTATCAATTCTCGTGTAGGCTCGTGTATATGACGGTTAAGACGTGGTAAAACCTTATATTGTCTTAGAACTATTAGTGGTTGATAATTATGAGTAGCTATTCCGATAATTCGAGGGCTATAGCCGGCGATGCAAAGGCAATGAAAAAAGATGCCAAGCAGATGACCAGAGATGCAAAAAAGATGCAGAAGGATGCGAAAAACCAGGCAAAGGCTGCAAAAATCAAGGCAAAGGCGGCTAAGCTGGAGGCGAAAGCCCAGAAACTTGAGATAAAGCTGAACAAGATAAGGGCCAAGATACGCCAGTTCAGAGAAAAGGCAGCTAGATATGATAGACAGTAATCCATCGTTGCAAAAAATAACCTGGGACAGGACTGGAGACCTTGCCGCAGCATCATGAAGATACAGGTCATTATCAAGGTAAAATACCCATTTTTTTCAGTGATACCTTGGCCAAGTTCAACTTTGGCCAGGGCCATCCGTTCAATCTGGAGCGGTTCGCATGGTTCATGAATTTACTTGAGAAGGCCGGTTTATCTGACAGGCTGGAAAAACACTCGCTGGTGCCAGCCACCGTCGATGACCTCAAGCTGGTGCACAGTGACACCTATCTGGCATACATCGACCACCTTAAAAATATCAATGGCAGGCTGACCATGGACACCCCTGTAAATTCCAATGTTACCGAGGTTCAATCCCTGATCGTCGGCTCAGGACTTCAGGCCGCACAGTTGGTGTTGGACAAGGGGGGAGCCGCCCACACCTTTGGTGGCTTGCATCATGCAGGACCGGACTACGGAGAAGGATTTTGCCTTTACAATGATGTGGCCGTGACCGCCAAGGCGCTGGTGGAAAGGCATGGCCAGAAAAAGATCATGGTATTTGACACGGACGCTCACCAGGGAAACGGAACCATGGACATTTTCTATGATGATCCGCGGGTTCTGTTTATTTCAATCCATCAGGACCCGAGGACCCTGTATCCCGGAAGGGGATTTGTTCACGAAATTGGCTCTGGTGAGGGAACTGGCTATACAGTTAATATTCCCATACCGCCGTATTCATCGAACTCGCAATATGAAAGGGCGCTGGACGAGATTTTCACGCCCTTGGTCAAGGAGTTCGAGCCCGATGTTATAATCCGGAACGGGGGTTCGGACCCTTATCACGGCGATGATTTGACAATTCTGGGCCTGGATTATGATGGGCTCAACATGGTAGGAAGGAAGGTGCGGGAAGCGGCGCTGGACGGTCCGGGGGCGTGCGATAAACAGATAGATATGATGGTAAGTGGCTATGGCGATTTAGTAATATACGGGTGGCTGGCACTTTTCTGCGGCATCGAGGGGCTGGATGATATCGATTACAAAAAGCTAGCTCCGACAGAGTACCGGCGACCGGGTGGATACACACAGGAAAAGCTGGATGATATAACGGAGGAAATGCTGGTAGCCCTCAAAAAAGAGCTGGAAGAATACTGGAATTGCTTTTGAATATGAAAATACCTATTTTTCAGTTGCGGATGCTCCTGGGAGGGACGTCTTTGATGTCTCAGTTTGGGTGCCAGTAATGTTACAGTGTGGTGGGGGTGGTAGGTGGGCACTCTCCCTGCTTAACACGTAATTAACCTTCAAAAATCCTCAATCATCTCCAATCCGCCAGTTTATCCCATATATTTATATTCATTAAATTATATACTGTTTGACATATTGGAAGTGAGACATTGGATGGGATGCAGGACAATACAGATTATGATGAAGATACTGGCACCTTGGGTGAGGACCATATCGAAGAACATGTCGGGGCACATGACGGGACCCATGACGACCACGGACCGGGCACGAATGTTGTTGGAATAATTTACGGTGATGTCGGAACGACAACATTCAAGTGCAGCGTGACTGGCCATCTGGAAAAAGCCGAATACGTGCAGGTTCCGCACGAGACCTGCGGCATGGTGCTGGGGCAGGTTGATTCCATTGAGCGGAAAACCAACCTTTCCCTGGAAAAAGCCAAACTCATGTCCGAGGGCCAGGCATTCAATATTGAAGAGAGGGTGACTGCTGTTTTGACCATGCTCGGATATCGAGATGACAGGGACCTTCTGCAGACTCCGGGTACGCCTTTCAAGGCCGGCTCGCCGGTTTTGAGGGCTGATGATGACCTTATCAGGAATGTAATCGGTATAAAGGAAAATGCCAAGACCGGGGCCTATATAGGAATGCTCAACGGCCATGATGTCCGGATAGAACTGGACATCAACTCCATGGTGCAGAAACATGTTTCGGTGCTGGCCAAGACCGGGGGCGGCAAGAGCTACATGACCGGCGTTATTCTTGAGGAATTGATGAAGCACGACGTTACAGTCCTGATAGTAGACCCCCATGGCGAGTACAATTCGATGGTTGATTCTGGGGTGTATGTTGATGGGGCCGAGAAGTTCGGAATTTCGCCAAAATCCTACAAAGATAAGATAATGGAATTCTCGCCCGATACCAAAATAAACAAAAGTGCCGAGCCTCTGAAATTCACACTGGCCAATATGGAGCCCAAGGACCTGTTGGAATTGACCAACATAAAGAATGGCAGGAAAGAATTGACTTCCCTCAAGAATGCCATCGAGGCGTTGAGGACGGCCAAGACAAGCTATACCCTATCAGATTTGATGAAGGTCCTGGAGGCCGAGGAAGATGGGGGAAACGGCACCCTGCTTCAGGAGCTGGAGTATCTGAATTCAATTGACATATTTGCCGAGCGCGGGACCAAGATGAACGAGCTCATCACCAAGGGCAAGACCACCATTCTGAATCTGAGAGGAACTCCTCCGGATATCCAGAGCCTCATTGTGAACAGGATTGCCACCGCTCTTTTCGAGCTGAGGAAGATCAACTCCATCCCGCCGATGCTGATGGTGGTCGAGGAGGCCCATAACTACTGCCCCCAGCAGGGCATCGTGGACAGCTCCAAGATAATGAGGACCATCGCCTCGGAGGGAAGAAAATTCGGATTGGGAATGATCATCATCACCCAGAGGGCCGCCAAGGTGGATAAGAACGTGCTGAGCCAGTGCAACACACAGGTCATTCTGAAAGTGACAAATCCAAATGATATCAAGGCCATAGTTTCCTCGGTTGAAGGGCTGTCGGCCGGCATGGCCGACGAGATACAGCGCCTGCCTATCGGAATAGCCATAGTGAGCGGGGGCGGGGTGTCAAATCCCTTGTTTGTCCAGATAAGGCCGAGGGAGACCAGGCACGGCGGGGAGTCTGTAAAGATTATTGATGATTAGATTAGTGGACTCGAGACTCGGGAATTATTTAGTAATCTGCTATACAAAACAATGTACCAATGAACTTATATATCGAATATGCCATTTTATTATTCGATGGATTTCTTTTCCCACATCCTATGGACCCATATTCCATTCAGGAACAAAATTTGGCATGACGAGGCCATTCTATTTGCCATGCTTCCGGATGTGGGTTTTCTATTAATCATGCTCTATTCCATGTTCGGAACAACCTACAGCACAAGCTATTCCGAGGCCATGAACACCCTTCCTCCTGTATTGCTGAATATTTACTTCCTGCTACACAGTTTTGTGACTGTCTTCATAGTGGGACTGGTACTGTGGAAGCTCAAGCCCAGGCTTCTGCCGGCCCTTTCCGGATGGGTCATACACATACTCCTGGACATACCCTTTCACGAGACGAACATGTTCGCCACCAGGTTCATCTATCCCCTTTCTTCTGATGTTTATTTCAATGGAATTACCTGGCTCAACATCCAGATAATATTGCTGAATTACCTGGCCCTGGTCCTGGTGTATGTCTATGTTCTGTGGAGGGAGAGTAAAAAGCAGAGGATGGGAGAAGGTTGGAAACCGGACTGGATAGATAAAATTAACAAGTTGGTCGATGGACTAATAAACAGGAAACGCATACCTGCCCATCATGGAACGGGACATGATATCAGAGGGGCATCTCCTGAAATATCTGGGGAAAACGAGGAAGGCGTTGAAGCTATTGAAGATAACGTGCCCAGAACGGTCCTTTGCGAGGACGGTGGCTGAAGATTATTTGTCAATGGCCACGGCATATTTTGAGGATGCCGAGCACTTCTTCGAGACCGAGGATTATATCAATGCATTCGCGTGCGTGAACTATGCCCATGGCTGGCTGGATGCAGGGGCTAGATTCGGATTGTTCGATGTGGGCGAGGATGATCAATTATTCACACTGTATGAATGAGGAATCCCCAACACTAAAGAATGATGCAATAGGCTGACCTTCTAGATATTTCTTACATAACACTGGGCGGGGCTTGGGTGAGCCTCGTCCTGATAATTTTTCCATGTTTTGTCAGTACTGGCTCCATCTTATCAATGTCGCCGAAAGCAAATATGGAATTGCCCAGCATGACCATGCTACCCCTGCCTACCCCCTCGATAACAGATAGGGCTTCTGACATCTCGCGGGTCAGAAGGCCTGTATCTCTGGCGAATTTATTTGACAGGATGAGAAAATTATCGAAGTCCGGCTTTATCTCAAACTCTGCCAAACATTTTGCTCCTTCCCGCGAAATAATTTCCTTCGTCTTTGGGGATCGGATAATTTCCTGGGTGCTCATTTTTTCGCCCAGTATGCAGAATAGCACTTCTGTATCTGGTGTAGCCAGCCTTACCGCGTTGGGTTGGGGTGTGGCCGCATCATTGGCCTGCATGCTTTGAAAATCTGTATGTGTAATGCCGGGAGCCAGTCTTTGCACAAAACCACCAGCCGCCATGGCGGCCGCGTCCCCGAGGCCAGAGCCCATATCTATCTCGGCCAGATGGGTGGCTGTAAGAGCTTCCTTCATGGGCTCTGGAATATTCAGGGCAGTGGCTGCGGCCAGACAGGTGGCAAAAGTACCGGCAGCGCTCATTCCAAAGCCCTGGCCCATCGGAGCCTGCAATTCTATGCTGGCTGTAATATCGAGGTCGAGTTTGGGAAGCATCAATTGGAGCGCCAATTTGGTAACTGGTGCATCGGATTTTTCACTGTTTATACTGATGTTAATTTGACCGGTGCCGGGTGTGAAGGAAACTTCAGATGTGGCACCCAGTTCGGTGCAGAATCCAAGGCCCCTGGAGCCCTTTTTCATGAAATCTGGCTCCTGGTCCTCGATCGTGAAAATTCCGGTTATGTGGCCAGGACAGTGGGCCTTTACCCTGTTCCCGGTATCGGTGGCTGAACACGCCATCGTTAACCTCTCCATTTCATGTCGAGTTTTCGAATGTGAGA
>JAGLSY010000089.1 GCA_023135545.1 Thermoplasmata archaeon
GTGTTTTGCCAGCCAGTCCCAATCCATGTATGCTGTTTTTGTTCCGTAGGGAACCGAGAAATACATTATGCCAAGTGAAGTAATATTGTGGAAGAAATGGGTGCCATGGGATGGGTCTATCCTGAAATCTTCCAAGGATGCCTCCACGATGGCCCTAGCCCACGATATCTGGTCCCACTCGACCGGGATTCCGAGGGAACGGTCCCTTGTTCCCCACCGGCCCGGGCCGATTAAAAGATATGGCTTTCCTTCCATCGTGTCATTTACCTGGCCTATCTCCAGCGCTATGTCAAGTGTCCTGGTATTGTCAAACCTTTCCGGAGGTATGAACAAAATGTCCCTGATTCCCTCCAGAATTCCGTTGCCGAGTGCCTTGCCAGTGTGAATAAAGGCCTTCTCCCTCTCCTTCTCCTTTATCCTGACCTCTTTCCTTTCCCTGAGGCCTACAAGGGGCCTTATCTGCAGGGCGTAGAACTCCGGCTTTCCGTCCGGGGCGATGGTGCCCGCGAACTCTATCTCCACTGGATTGCCCATGCCGGTACCCCCGATTTTTAGCAGCTCCTCCACGATGCTCGCCAAGGGTATCATTTTGTGGTTCAGGATGCCTGCAAAGGTTATCAGCTTGGGCCCGGGATATCCTGTACCGTCCCTCAATCGATTATCATTGGCAACATAGGTGCTAGCCAGGTAATTCAGTGTCCCGTCCTCCTCGGCCTCGGAAACCGGTATTCTGAGCAGGGTTATGTCTTCACCCATCCTGAAATCGAAGCACGTTCCTTCAGAGTCCAGATTGAGGATATAGAAATGGCTCTGGCTGTTTTTCATGGCGCCTTCGGGGGTGGACATACCCTGTAAAATCTTCGGGTATTGGGGAGAGAAATTGAGGACCTTTTCGCCCTCCACGACTATCCTGCCGAGGCCCAGGGCTGCGCTGACTATGGCATCCTCCCTTTTGAGGGGGGCCACCGGATAATAATTGATCGACTGGACAACTCCCGAGAATAATGGGTAAAACCTGGTGCCGTATCCCTTCCCGACCATCTTCTGGATGACTATGGCCATCTTTTCCTCTTCGGTTATGTGAACCGTTGATTGAATATAGGCCCTGGCAGACTTGTAGAAAGCTGAGGCGTAAACCAGTTTGATTGCCTGGCATAACTGCTCTGCCCTTGTCTCCTCGTCAGGGCAGTTGTTGGGAAGCATGAAAGTTGAATAAATACCGGCGAAGGGCTGATTTTGGGAATCCTCCAGAAGGCTGGAAGAGCGGACGGCCAGCGGCCAGTTGACAAAAGATAGATATTGTCTTAGAGAGTCCTTGATATCGGGAGACATGCTGGCATTTAAAAAATGGCTGGCGATCTCATCGTCACTGAGCCCGTTGTTCAGTATGTCGTAGAGGGTGTTGTCCTCCATGAACCTGTCAAATTCGTCCGTGCCTATGACCATGGTGTCCGGAATCTTGATACGGCAGCCCTTGATCTTCTTCCTGATATCGCTATGGGTGAGCAGTGATGACAGAAAGGCCAGGCCCCGTCCCTTGCCGCCCAAGGAGCCCCCGCCCAACCTGGTGAAGGTCTCCTGATACTCGAAGTTCTGCTGCTCGAAATCCGTGATTATGCCCCGGCGCTTGTTCCTCCTTGACTCCTCGATGGCTTTTAACAGGTACTGACGCATTTCCTCGTCGCTCTGGAAGTCCGACACTTTTTTAGGTCTTAGTTTTCGGGCAAGATCCATCTCACCCCTGGCCATGAGCCAGTTGGAAAAATGATTGGCCTTCGCATGGTAAATTATTGACTCGGTCGGAACGGTTTCCAGAAACTCAATGAACTCCTTCATGTCCGAGGCGTGGCCGATGTGCTCACCGCTGGGCAGCAAGAATATGAAATCCCCGAAACCCAGATGACTCTTGAAGAAATCCCTGAGATCTTGTAGAAGTGTCTCGGATTTTTTGTGCAAAAACACCTTCCCCAGCTCATTGGCCCTTTTCCTGCATTCTTCATGGGATGACTGTATGAGAATCGGAATGTCCTTGTCTATCTCTTCCACCAGCTGGAAGCCGGCATCCCGCTCCCTCTTGCCGCCGCGGTAATATGAGACGTCGGTTATGACCCCCAGTATCTGTTTTTTGTATTTTTTGTATATTTCCATGGCTTCTTCGAAATTCTCAGCCAGCAATATCTTCGGCCTTGCCCTTTTCCTGTACAGTTTTTCATGGTCGTTGAGGCCCTCGGCCATCAATGACTGGGTCTGCCTCACTATTTCGGTGTAGATGGAGGGCAAAAATATGGAATAATACCTGGGAGAATCCTCTACCACAAGAATAATTCTGACCAGACCTTGCCCGGTGTCCCTCTCCACATTCATGGTGTCCTCCACGTACTTAGTTATGGCCATGAAGAGGGCAGAATCGCCATTCCAGAAGAAGATTTTATCAATGTTGTCATGGCGGCCTGGCTTATACAGCATCGGAAGGTCTCCGGCGTCGGTGACCAGCAGAACCACCGGCACCCCGGGCTGGATTTCCTTGGCTCTCTTGCCGAACTCGAAGGGGTCGATGTCGATGAGCCTGGGCATGGTGATTATGAGGTCATACTGTCTTTGCTTCAGCTCGGACAGGGCCTCCTCACCGGTGGAAACCCGACTCACCCTGGGCGGCGAGGAAAGAGCCATTTCCTGATATTTTCCGGATATCTGCTCGGACAGCAAACCTTCCTCTTCCAGAGTGAAGGCATCGTAGAGACTGGATACCAGCAAAATCCTGCTTATCTGGAATTTCATGAGGTCGAAGGATTCGTGTATTATTGGCCTGTAATCATTGTTCTGGCTTTCCTGATTCTCCTGACCTCCGGGGGTTTCTTCCATGATGATGGCATAGATGCCCATACTTAAAAAACTTTTACCGGTTTGACAAAGATGTCGAAGGAGGGGGCTGTAACGTGCCAACGTGGGTCACAGTATCTGGTAGCATGGGTCATAGTAGAAAACTACATGGCGGGGGAAGGCAGTTTCCCAGAGCGTATATTTCAACGTGGATGGAAAAGTGTCAAAGCCGCCTTATAATTATCTCGCCCTCTCCCAGAAGTTCAACAGCTAGCTCATCATGGTAGTCGCCCTTGTATATGACCTCGGAAATGCCGGCGTTGAGCATCATCTTCGCGCACACACTGCATGGATGGTTGGTGATGTACATCTTGGCCCCCTTGACACTCACCCCGAAATAGGCCGCTTGGATGATTGCATTCTGCTCTGCGTGAACTCCCCGGCATAGCTCGTGACGCTCGCCGCTGGGAACCTTCCTCTGCTCGCGGATGCAACCTGTAATCTCACAATGGTCCAGACCCTTGGGAGCTCCATTGTATCCTGTGGTAAGAACATGGTCATCCTTTACCAAGACCGCGCCCACCTTTCGCCTCAGGCATGTTGACCTCTTGGAGGCCAGCACTGCCATATCCATGAAATACTCGTCTTTGGATGGTCTGGGTTCTGCCCCTGTTTGTGTTCTGTCGGTGCCGGGGTGCGGGTTTGTGGCCGGGTCGGGATTCTCTACTCCATCATTCATAAGTTATCAGGGGGCAAACAATGTTGTCATTTATGTTACTTTTGGCATTTACCAAGGCCATTGCAGAATAATCGAGCGGACATGGGTATCGGCTATGAGGGGGGCCGAACGCTCGGCCCTTTAGGACCCGCAGATTGCCAGTGATAAGCTGTAGATACATTCAAAGAGCGGGGCGCCGTATGCCCACCACTTGTTGGCAAATGGCCACGCCGATTATACCGCCGTGTTTTTGGGCATATGGCCCACGGAATGAAACTTCCAGGCCCGATACAAAATGTAAATCCTTTAGGGCCTGGTAGTTTAAGGGTGGCTTTTATATATGGATAATAATTTGCGCTCTTCAAAGGTTTTGTAATGGACAAGAAACATCTTAAAAAGGCCGCCTTGGGGGCTGCCAGAGACGTCGGACTGGCATTTCTCGTAGTCGTAATCATAATGGGAGCCCTTCTCGCCTATTGCAGGGTATGGCCGCCGGTGGTTGTGGTAGAGTCGGGGAGCATGATGCATTCCGTGGAGAGCCAGATAGGGATAATCGA
>JAGLSY010000009.1 GCA_023135545.1 Thermoplasmata archaeon
CTGGACAAGCTGCGGGAAACCCTGAAAGAAGGCACTACCCAGCAGATAAAAGATGATATGGAAAGCTTGGGAAAGGTTATGCATGAGGTCACCACCGCGCTGTATCAGCAGGTGGCACAGGAGCAAGCGGCCCAGGAACAGGCGCAGGGTTCCCAGGAAAACGGTGCAGGTCCAGCCGGTGAGGGCGATTACGTGGATGCCGACTTCAAGGAAGTGGATGATTAAAAACATCAATAAATTATAAGGAAGTGGCACTGTCCATTTCCTTATATACTTCTGACCTTTGACTGTCGGAAGGAGTAAATGGAGCGCAGCTGATGGCGACCAAGAGAGACTACTATGAGGTCCTGGGCGTGGACAAGAAGGCCACTAAGGAGGAGATCAAGAAGGCCTACAGGAAGCTGGCCAAGAAATTCCATCCGGACCTGAACAAGGACGACCCGGAAACAGCCGAAGAGAAATTCAAGGAGGTTTCCGAGGCATATGAAGTGCTGGCCGACGAGGAAAAACGCAAGATGTACGATGCCTACGGCCATGCCGGAATAGAGAACAGCTTCGGGGCCAATGGGTTCAACTGGAACGATTTCACACACTACAGGGACATCAGCGACATCTTCGGCGGCATGGATGATATCTTCGGGGGTGGAGGGTCCATCTTCGACATGTTCTTCGGCGGTAGCGGGAGGCGCGGCAGAAGGACTGGACCGGTTCGCGGCGCCGACCTGAGATACGACATTGAAATAAGCCTGGAGACGGCAGACCAAGGCTTGGAAAGAATCATCAGCGTGCCCCGGAACGTTCAGTGCGACAAATGCTATGGTACCGGAGCCGCGGAGGGTACCTCGCCCCAGAACTGCCAGACCTGCGGGGGCAGCGGCCAAGTGAAGAATGTTCAGAGGAGAGGATACAGCCAGTTCATCTCCATCAACGCATGTCCATCGTGCCGGGGCCAGGGCCAGATAATCGAAAAGCCATGCCAGAAATGCAATGGTGCCGGTAAGTACAAGAAGACCGGAAAGATTTCCATAAAAATACCGCCTGGCTCCGACACCGGGACCAGATTACGGCTGGCCGGAGAGGGGGAAGCCGGCTCCAGAGGAGGGCCAGCCGGTGACCTTTACATCATCATCCATGTCACACACCACCCGGATTTTGCCAGGGACGGCAGGCACCTTTACACCAATACCACGATAAGTTATCCAGAGGCGGCGCTGGGTGCGGAGGTAGAGATACAGACGCTGACAGGAAAGGCCAGCATGAAGATACCGCCCGGAACCCAGCCCGGAACCATCCTGCGGCTGAGAGGAAAAGGAGTCAACAGCCTCGGAGGCGGGGGAAGGGGAGACCTGCACGTGAAGGTGAATGTCGAAGTGCCCAAGAAGATGTCCAAGGATGAGAAGAGACTTCTCAAGGAACTGGACAGGCTGAAAAAGAAGATCAACAAATGAGTTGCTAATATCTAAAGAGTTTTGTGAGTTGCTGGAGTTACGGAGTTAATTTCTTACCAGCCAACGGGTGTCACAGTATTTGTTAGCGTGGGTTCCAGTGATGTAAATTCGTGACGGGGGGAGGAAGGTGGGCATAGGTGCACCAACTGCGGAAGTTTCAACACGGGTGGGGGGTTGGATTATTCATTCATTCATATCGCGCTTTATCATGTTAAGCTGCTTGGTGTCCATGGCGTCTGGATTGAGAGACATTATGAGATTGGAGTGCTTTGTGGCCATGGCCTCGTTAAGTGACTGGACAAAGCCAAGAACAGAATTAAAATTGTTGTGGGAGATAAGATATTCCACACCCTCGAAGAGAATCACGCCGCCCGGATTTCCGCTGAGAAAATCGGAAATCACGGCAAAGAGCTTGGGCATCTGGCTGGGGCTCAGATATTCGTAATTATCTTCATCCTCGTCCATTCCGGCATCTCCGAGGCCTATGGCGGAGACCGGCATGTGGCCGTCATTCTTCGACGTCTTGGTGAGCCATATTATTTTCTTTATGCCCAGCCCCTTGAATTCAGCTATCTGGCTAGGCGGCTTCCTGACAATAGCCATGCCAACCCGGTCATTCTCCAACTCCCTCTTGAAAAGCTCGAAGCATCTCTTTGGCTTTGGTTCCTCGATGACATAGCTGAGGCCGGGGCTCATATCCAGCACGACCTGAACCTGGGGCTCCTCCATGATTGGTATGGGTTGGGCATCTGCATCTATGATATCGGATGA
>JAGLSY010000090.1 GCA_023135545.1 Thermoplasmata archaeon
TTTTACAGGTATGCCGCAGACAACACCACGTGGGGCAGCTGGACATTATTCGACACCAATGATACAGCTCCATATTCCTTCAATTTCACTTTCCCCGAGGGAGATGGGTATTACGAGTTATATTCCCTGGCAATCGATAAAGCAGGCAATATGGAAATAGCCCCTGCAAGTGCAGACGCGATAACGGCATTTGATCTCATAGGGCCGATATCCTCGATAGAGCCTGTTTCATCATACCTGCATGAGGCCTCGCTATTGGCCCTGACGGCCACGGCAACTGATGCCATAAGTGGTGTTGGCGATGTGGAATTCTGGTACAGGTTTTCAATGGACAATTCCACATGGGACCCATGGACGCTTTACTCGACCGATCTCACTGCTCCGTATTCTGCATCATTCGATTGGCCGGATGGCTTTGGCTACTATGAGCTGTATTCCCGGGGCCATGACATTGTCGGAGAATATGAGGATGCTCCGGCCAGTGCAGACATAAGCTGTCTATATAATCTGGTGCCAGACATAATCGACTTTACCTTGGTCACTCCCACCACCGGCGATGACTTTGTCATAGTCTGCATGGTAACCGACCAGATAGATGTCGATGAGGTGTACATAAATTACCTCTTTGAGTTGACCACTGGCCTTTCCACATGGTATAATGAATCGATGAATCTTGTCGGAGCTGACAATTACAATAGCGATATCCCAGTGCCAGCAAATGCCCTTGAACTTAGATACTACATAAGTGCAAATGACAACTTCGGCCATTGGAATACCAGCCAGGCCATTGTCCTGGACGTTGTGGACAACGATGCCCCGGTTGTGGAGGCCGATACCATTCTGGTAAACCAAAATGAAACCGTCATCCAATTGGCTGCCACCAACTCCACGGATAACATCGGAATATCGACGTATGTATGGGATTTCACATACAATGGCTCTGAAGTGCATCTTACAGGGGCTCTCCGGTCCTATGATTTCCAGCTGCCCGGCACCTATGTCATTACATTGAACGTGACCGATACCTCTGGTAATTATGCCTCTGACACAGTGACAATCGAGGTGGCTGAATATGTACAGCCGGACCTTGACGCCGATGCAGGAAGCAACATCGACTGCACCTGCGGCTCATTGGTCGAGCTGGATGGCTCGGATTCCTCCGGGGACCTGCCCATAATAAATTACACCTGGACATTCACCTACAATGGAACAGGGGTCGAGCTTTACGGAGAATCTCCGGAATTCACTTTTTGGACTGCCGGAACCTATGTTATCACCCTCAACGTGACCGACTCGGATGGTAACTCGGATACCGACTCCCTTGTGGTCGAGGTCCTTTCCGAATCCGGCGGCGGTGTCATGGACTGGTGGTGGATCATTCTGATTTTGATAGCGGCGATAGTTGTGGCTCTTATCTTTTTTATAATATTAAACAGGAAAAAGAAGGATAAGCCTGAGCAGGAGCAACACCAAGCCCATTCCCAGCCGCAATATCAACCTCAGCAACCCGCTCCCCAACCAGGGCAAGCCGCCTTCCCGCCTCCGCCTCCCCCGCCGCCAGCTATATCCCCTGAGAATCAGGAGTTGCTGGCCCAGTTGGAAGAAAGATATGCTGAAGGACATGTTTCTGAAGAGATTTATATCAAGCTGAAGGAAAAATACAGCCAGCCGTAGATCTTTTTTGTGGAATTCCTGAAGCCCTCCATCCACCCCTTGCCAGCGCGTTGAAACATCCGCCTCTGGTGTGGGCTTTCCCCTCCTTCCAGCCCCCCGCCACACTGAGACATCCGAATCAAATGCTTGGCTTAGAGTATGCCTGGAATCGCATTAGATTTTCTGGTCGCGTACAAACAAAGAGAGAACGCGCAACCAGAATATGACCCATGCTAACAAACACTGTGACCCCCACAAGATAATGTAGGCCCCCTCAATGTATCATGGATAATCATTCTTTTATCCAAACCCTTTTATGCCCTTCTATTTTCTGGTCTTTCAATGGTCGATGAATTTAATGCACCTTCTGTGGAGGCAAAATGGCAAAAGCGCTGGTTCGATTCGGACATCTGCAGTCCGGAGCCAGAGGACGGCAAGAAGAAGTTCTACCTCATGTTCGCTTACCCCGGGGTATCCGGCTATCTTCATGTCGGCCATATGCGTGGGTACACCTATTCGGATGTCATAACCCGCTACAAGCGCATGGACGGCTACAACGTGTTGTTTCCGGTCGGCGCGCACTCTAGCGGTAATATCGCCCAGGCCTTTTCCAGAAAAATCGAAAGAAACATTCCTGGCCACATCGAAATACTGAAGGCCAACGGGTGCGACGATGCACAAATCGAAAGGCTGAAGGACCCCCTCGAGGTGGTAAATTTCTTCAGCCATATATACATCAACGATTACTGGAAGAAGTTCGGTTTCCTGGCAACCTACGACTGCTTCACGACCACCATTGATCCCGGTTATCAGAGGTTCATAGAATGGCAGTTCAGGAAACTGGACAAGGCCGGGATGCTCTTCCAGAAACCATATTTTGGTTCAGCATGCCTCAACTGCGGGCCAGTGGCTGTGGACGCTTCCGAGACAGATATTTCCCAGGGCGGCAGTGCCGAGAAGCAGGAGTTCACACTCCTTAAATTCAAGCTGGGTGATGAAATTGCCGTGGCCGGAACATTGAGGCCGGAAACCGTATTCGGCCAGACCAACTTCTGGATAAACCCGGACGTGGAATATGTCAAGGCCAGGGTGGGTGATGAGACCTGGATATTGAGCTCCGAGGCCGCTCAGAAACTCAGCTTCCAGAAGGATGATATTGAAGTTACTGGCAGGGTGGCCGGAAGGGACCTGGTCGGCAAGACCGTCATAGCCCCGGTGGTGGACAGGGAGATTCCCATATTTCCATCAAGCTTCTGCGACCCGGATGTGGGCACTGGCCTTGTTACAAGCGTGCCATCTGATGCACCTTACGACTGGATCGCCCTTGTTGACCTGATGAATGACCCGGCCGAATGTGAAAAATACGGTCTGGATGTCGAGATGGTGAAGGCAATAAAGCCGATTCCTATTATCAGATCCAAAGGCTACGGCGAGAACCCGGCCATTGAAATAATCGAAAAGATGGGCATCCAGAATCAGGAGGACGAGCGCCTTGAAGAGGCTACCAAGGAGATTTACAAGGCCGGTTTCCACACCGGCGTCATGAATGACAACTGCGGGGAATATGCCGGAATGGCTGTTACGTTGGCCAAGGACAAGGTAAAGGATATGATGCTCGAGAAGGGGCTGGCCGATGTAATGTACGACCTCTCGGAGCCGGTCATCTGCCGGTGCGGTGAGAAGGTAATCATGAAGAAGATACCTGACCAGTGGTTCATTGATTATGGGGATGATAATGTCACGGAGATATCCAAGGCCTTTGTTCGGGACGAGATGAACATCTTACCCCCGGAGTACAAGGATTCCATGCCCGCGACCCTCGATTGGTTCAAGGAGCGAGCATGCGCCAGATTGGGCAACTGGCTGGGCACGAAACTGCCCCAGGACCCGCGCTGGATAATCGAGCCAATATCCGATTCAACATTATATTCTGCTTATTATATAATTTCACCTTATATTAATGCTGGCTCCATTAAGGAGGAGCAGTTGAATGACGAATTCTTTGATTTTGCTTTCCTGGGAGAGGGAGAGCCGGATGCCCTGTCCACCAGTACCGGCATTCCTGTCGAAACCCTGGAGAAAGTCAGAAATGATTTCGATTACTGGTACCCGCTGGACATCAACCTGGGTGGAAAGGAGCACATGACCGTTCATTTCCCTGTATTTCTCATGAACCACGCCGCCATACTTCCGGAAAATGACTGGCCCCGTGGCATTATTGTCAATTGGTGGATATCTGGAAAGGGCGGAAAGTTGAGCAAGTCCAAGGGTGGCGCTCAACCGATTCCCGATGCAGCCAGGCTCTTCACTGTCGACGGCCTCCGTCTTTACTATTCCCACATCGCAAACCCCTTCGTGGACGTGGAATGGGACGAGGCCAGTGTCAAAAACAGCCGTCAGATAATCAAAAGGATATGGAACTTCGCCCACGAGCTTATGGAGGTTAACGGAAAAGCGGATAATACCCTTGACACCTGGTTGGAATCGAGGATGTCCACTCACATCAATGACTCAAGAAAGGCCATGGACGATTTCGAACTGAGGGAAGCTTCCAACAGGATATTCTTCGAGATAATGAGCGACTTCAGATGGTATGCCAGGCGCGGCGGGGCAAATCCCGAGGTAACCAAAAAGGGTATGAATGCCTGGATCCGGATGATGGCTCCCTTCACCCCCCACATAGCCGAGGAGCTGTGGGAAAAGATGGGCAGCCAGGGCTTTGTATCAACATCACAGTTTCCGGAATTTGGCGAGTTCGAAATTGATAATTCAATCTTGATGGCCGAGGATTTTATCAGGGATGTCCAGGCCGACATAACCGGAATTCTCAAGATGACCGGCATGACGCCAACCCGGATTTGCCTTTACACGGCTCCAGCCTGGAAAAATAAACTTTTCGGAATGGGTCTGGACATTCTCCAGAACGGAAGAATCGACATGGGCCAGCTTATGAAACAAGCCATGGCAGAGCCGGACATGAAGCAGAGGTCAAAGGAGGTCAGTGCCTTTGCCGGCAGGATTATGAAGGATGCTGGCAAGTTCAGTGATGCCGATAAAGATAAAGCAGCGATGGACTTTGACGAAGCAGAATTCCTGAGGTCGGCCAGCAGCTTCCTCGGAAAAGAATTCAACTGCCTGGTAGATGTTTTCCTGGCTGATGAGCCAGGGGTTTACGATCCCCAGAACAAGAGAAATGGGGCATTCCCATTCAAACCGGCGATTTATATTGAGTGAATTATAAATCTATCACTCAATTTTGTCTATTGTATCACCAGTATCTTGATTGCCCATGTCTTCCTTCACTATATCTGGTGTTTCCTCAACCTCTGGTTCTTCTGGCTCCGGCTTTTTTCCCTTTGACTTCATCACAAGGACAGCCCCGGCAATTCCCGCGATGACCAGTATGATCATAAGATAGAGCCAGGTATTATTTCCGCCGCCGTTGTCGGTTATATCTGGGTCCAGAGGGTCGGGGTCATCGGCATCCGGTACACCATCGCCGTCATCGTCTGTGTCCATCCAGGATTTAGTATTTTCAGTGTCACCATCTGGAATTCCGTCACCATCCGTGTCTGTTGGAGTATCATCCGAATCTGCCGGGTCAGTTCCCAGAGTTTCCTCCCATTCATCGAGGAAGCCGTCATCATCATCATCGGTGTCTGCATTGTCACCGATGCCATCACCGTCGGTGTCTGTGGTTTCGTCTGGGTCGTCCGGGAACTCATCCTGGTCGTCCGGCACACCGTCTCCATCTGTATCTACAATAGACGTAGGATTGACGCTCACCATCATTGTACCCGCATCGCTGTTACTAGCATCGTCCTTCACGGTCAATGTCACAGTGTAATTGCCAGCTATCGTGAAATTGTGTGTGGGAGCCACTTCATAAAGTGTTATATTCTGCACGCCGTCATTGAATGTCCAGGTGTAATTGACGATGCCGATATTGTCTGTGGAGCTGGAGCCGTCAAATATAACAATTGTGCCTTCAGCCACAGTCTGATATGGGCCAGCATCGGCGACAGGGTCATCATTGTCATTGATCGTAACATCTTCAATTGCTGTAGAGGCCCAGTTACCGGCCTCGTCAACAGCTACAATGCGGTAATGAAGCGTGTCCAGGCTGTTCAGGGGGATGCTTATCTCAAGCACATAATTGTCTGCGGTGGTGTGCGTCATGGTGGCGTTGGTCTCGGTCCCGGAGCCGAACCAATATATCACATGGACATCTGATAAGGCCATATTGTCGGTGACGACAGCGCGGAAGGTGTAACTATCGCCAGTTGTTCCGGCGGCGGGGCTGTTATCTGTTATTTCTGGTTGCGTTACATCATAGGTGCAGGCAGTATCTGTGGAAGATGGGGGCAACTCAGTGTTGTTCACACTGTCGTTGGCAATGGAATAGAACTCGTAATAGCCTTCTCCATCTGGGAAATTGAATGTCCAGTTCCAGGGGGCAACGGTATCGATGCCGAAGGATTTGTTTGCGCCCCAGGTCGAGTTGTTGGGGCTGTGGCGATACCAGAGGGTGACGTTGGCTATTCCGCTGTCTGCATCTGATGCAATCGCACTGATAGTTATGGGTGAGGTGTTCTTCCAGTAGGTGGATATCGCATTCAAAGATGAATCAGGTGGTGTGGTATCTGCTTCTTCGTAGACCCATGTATCATTCCCTGCGGGGGCATCCTCCCAGTTTCCAGCTTTATCTGTTCCTCGAGTGTGGAATTGGTAATATCCAGCATCCTCTGGAAAATCGAAAACAAATGCTGAAAATGCTGGTGCCAAACTCTCTGTGTCGAATTTCTTCCATGTCCCATATGAAATCCCATCTGGAGAATATGAATACCAAAGACTGACATTCTTCACGCCGCTAAGTGCATCGCTCTCTGTGTATGTGATGGATATTGCTGATTCATTAGTTGTGGATGGGGTATTATCAGCATTTGAACTGGGTGCTGTAATATCATAGCCGCAGGACGATTCAGGAAGGTCAGATATTTCTGTATTTCCAGAGGTATCATTGGCAATTGATATGAATAAATAATTTCCTTCCCCATCTGGGAAATTGAAAATCCAGGACCAGGGGTCTGTTTCATCCAGCTCGAAATGAGTCCAAAGGGGAGGCCAGGTCGCATTGTCTGATGAATACTTGTACCACAGTGTTACATTGGCTATATCACTTTCAGTATCGCTAGCGGTAGCACTAATGCTCAAAGATAATGTATTGAGCCAGTATGGGATAATGGCATCTATAGATGATTGAGGTGCCATAGTGTCTATGTAAGTGGGATACATCAATGGATAATCATCCTGAGCACCTACACCGCCTCCAATATTCGTGTATGGTGTATCACCAATGCTATCTTGCCCAGGAATATCCTGGTTAATTCCATTATTATTATCAACACCAGCATAATCATCCCAGTAATTACCACCATCTGGGTAGCTATTGTCCCAGTTGTTTGCCCCATCATCATAAGCCTGATCTGTGTTATTGATTATATCGTTATGATAGATGGTGTTGGCACTGGAGGACACTAGATGAATTCCATAGATGTTGCTCGAGACATTATTGTTTCTGATGATGTTATCAGTAGAAAACCAGAGGTAGATTCCATTTAGGCCATTAAAGGCAGTTGCACTATTGGAGACAGTGCAATGATCAGACCAAGAGAGGTAAATTCCATGAAACCCGTTTGAATCGGCTGTATTGTTAGTGAGTATACTATTGTCACTAGAGCCAGAGATAACTATCCCGCCCCATGTGTTCAAGGTGGCATTATTCTCGGAGACTATGTTCCCTGTGCTATCTGAATAAATTTGGATGCCCGTGTTGCTTAGTGATGCAGTGTTGTTGGTGATATTGTTATTATCTGAATCCCGGAGATAGATGCCATATAAGTTGTTGGAGAAAGCAGTATTGTCCACTATGTGGTTATTTGACGAGAAACCGACCTCAATACCTGCCGTTCCATTACTCACATTTTGATTACTTACAATGACATTGTTACAATTCGCTAAGATGACTTGACCAGCACCCATGGGTATTGTGCCACCAGTCTGATCTTTCCAGTATTGCACAACCTTGCCGTTCACGGTGTTTGATGTATCTATAATGTGTGTGTTCCAATGTTGTAGACCCCCATCAATGTAAATTCCATTTTCTAACATCGTATTGTTCCGGAGGGTGTTAGTGATGGAGGAGGCAATACGAATACCATGAGTACTATCTGAAACAGTATTGTTGGTAATCATATTTCCATTGGAATCATAAAAATATATTCCATCTTCGCTGTTGGAAGTGGCAATATTATTATTGATCACATTGTTATCCGATTCTCTAATGAACATCCCATGATAATTTGAGTCTAATACATTATTATCAATAAATCCATTATGGGAATTATAGAGAACCAACCCAGCATCGGGATAATATGGGATGATATGAAATCCACTTGCCTCATACAAACTACAATTCCTCACCTCAAAATACTCGGTCGTATTCCCGATATAGATACAATAACCATATCCAGTTCCATTGATCTCCCAGTTCTCGATTACCCATGGATTCCCAGCACTCCCATCGCCCGTGTCCCAGTTGGCCACTCCATGGGCTGCATCGAAATCTGTGTTTGAGTTGATGCGGAATGGTGGGCACTCTACAAGGCCATTGACAAGTGGTTCCATCAGTGGGTACTGATCTACGATATCCACGGATTGTGTATAATTCAGCCCGGCATAGACTGTACATCCAGCCCATAGATCAAAGCCATTTATTACTCCATCACCTGTGGCCAGATTAAAGCTGGACAAAAATGGGTCAAGCTTCCACCATGTGCCGTCAAAGACCCATAGATCGTAGTTCAGGATGTTTGTATAACCAACATTGAAGGTAAAGCCCACGGTAGCACCGACCCAAACAACCTCGCCCACAACTTCAATAGTATCTGAGAATTGGTCCACCAAATAAGGAGTGTCACCAATGCCATCTGAGGGGGGAATATTCTGGGTTGCAGTGCAGTTATTGTCTACTCCAGAGTAGTCAGACCAATAATTGCCGCCACCTGGGTAGCCAAAGTCCCACGTATTTGTATCTGTATTGTCATAAGCCTGATCTGTATTATCGAAGGTATTGTGATATACATTATTGTAGTTGGACCCAGTTAGGTAAATGCCTATATTCTTATTATGAGAACAGTTGTTATTAGTTATGTTATTGTTTTTACAACTGAACAGGTAAAAACCCAAGCCATTAACAATTCCATCGCTGTTCCACGAGGCTGTATTCTCAGAGAAGGTATTATTCTCAGAATATCTGATGTGGAAACCATGGGACCAGCTGGTGCTTGCATTGTTATTTCTCAAAACATTATCATTGGATTTTAGCAAATAAATTGCAGAATATTTATTCCCGCATACCTGATTATCAGAAATAGTGTTATTTGATGAGAAGCACATCTGGATGCCCATTATAGTATCATCAAGTATCTGCCCGGTGACCAGAACATCACTGCAATTTATCAATATCACCTGGCCAGCACCTGGAGGGATCGTACCCCCAATTGTATCTTTCCAGTATTGAACAGGCTTTCCATTCACCGTGTTTGTGGTATCGATCGTGTGGATGTTCCCTTGCTGGATCGTCCCAGCACTCAATTTGACACCACCTTTAAACATTTGATTGTTACTGAGAAGGCATTCTAATGAACTAGAGATCTCTATCCCTTCACTTTCATTAATGAAGTTTCCAGTAACTGTGGCAGCGGTGTTAGAAAGGAAAATACCCCGATCACCCTTTGTTTGCCCAAATATTGTATTATCCACTATGGAGTTATTAAGACCGCCTTTCACATAGACATCTATGTTACTCACCGAAGAGAAGTTATTTTCCAGAACTAGGATATTATTTGAATTATCCAGGTTAATACCCATTTGGGTTGAAGTGATCTCATTACTGTTGATGCTTGCATTTATGGAATCTCTAATGTAGATGCCATTCATTTGATTATTGGAAAAGGTATTATTGGCAATTGTGCCATTCTGGATAATAAAAGCGGCTATTCCCGAGTTGGGAAAATATGGTGTGATTCCAACACCATCGGAGTGATGAAGATTGCAGTCTTCTACCTGAAAATATTCCGTTGTGTTCCCGATATAGATGCAATAGCCATATCCCGTTCCATTGATATCCCAGTTCTCAATGATCCATGGATTTCCTACACTACCATCGCCAGTATCCCAATTGGCAACCCCGTGGGCCTGATCGAAATCCGCATTTGAGTTGATGCGGAATGGTGGGCACTCTACAAGGCCATTGACAATAGGCTCCATCAATGGATAATTATCTTGTGCTCCAGCACCTCCGCCTATGTTAGTGTAAGGCGTGTCACCAATGCCATCAAATCCAAGGATATCTTGGTTAATTCCATTATTATTATCAATACCAGCATAATCTGACCAGTGATTGCCGCCTCCAGGGTAGCCATTGTCCCAGAAATTTGCCCCATCATCAAATGCCTGATTGTTATTGCCGATCAAGTTATTGTGGTAGAGTGTGTTGTTAATGGAGTCATATAGATATATGCCATCAAAATTATCCGAGACGGTATTGTTAGTGATGACATTGTTCGACGAGAAACCCAACTCTATAGCGATCGTGCAATTACTGATATTTTGTTTCTCTATGACCACATTGGTGCAATTGGCCAATATGACTTGCCCAGCACCAGTAGGTACTGTACCACCAGTTTGGTTCTTCCAAAAGTAAACGGGTTTGCCATTCACGGTGTTAGAAGAATCTATGGAATGAGTGTTCCACTCTGTTAATGATGGTCCAAAGATTATGATGCCATCTCCTACCATGGTATTGTTTGTGATATTGGTGTTCCAGCAGATAAATTGAAGGATTCCAACGCGGTTGTCCAGGATGTTGTTATTGGTGATGTTATTGTTATTGGAGGTGGAGATCTCAATGCCGTAGAAGGTGTTCGAGTTGGCATTATTGTTTATTATGTTATTGTTGTCGGAGGTGGAGATCTCAATACCGTAGTTATCATTCGAGGAGGCTGTATTATTAGTGATATTGTTATTATCAGAGAGGTCAATACGAATGCCACGGTAGTTAGAGTTCGCTACATTGTTGGTGACGGAGCCGTTCTGGACATTGAACAATGTGATCCCTGAATTCCAAAAATAATCAGCCAGATTTCCACTAGCATCGTGCAAATAGCACCCCCTGACTTCAAAATGATCAGTTGTATTTCCAATATAGAGGCAATACCCATATCCTGTTCCATTTATGTCCCACCCTTCGATGATCCAGGGATCGAACTCTGTGCCACCCCCCCCACTCACCTTGGGTGAAGTTAGAAAATCCGCATTCGAATTTATTCGAAATGGAGTGCTGATTATGTAGGATGTCTCATCCTCGACAACCCCCTTCGCCTCAACCACATCTTCCTGTTCCGTTACCAGAACAATCGAACTAAACACCAATATAACACACAGCAAGATTACCATACACCGTTTCATCTCTTCCACTCCTATTATATAACACAGAATGTGAAATGACTTTAAATAAACTGTGGCATGAACGTAAAATCGATATAAGTCAAATACTCAACCAGAGGATCATCCTATTTGTCGATATCTTCCACTTCTTCCTCGGATCCATCCTCTTCTTTATTGTCCTTATATTGTCTGTATCCGATGAAGCTGAATATTGTCAACAGTACGAGGAAAGCAACTATCAGCCCGAGATTGCCCAGTATATCAAAACCCTCATCAGGTGTTCCGTCATCGGTAACTTCACCGCCGGTTGCCGCTCCGATCGTCGGGTCCAGAGGATCCAGATCATTCCAATCCCACACTCCATCACCATCGTCATCCCAGTCCGCATTGTTTCCTATGCCGTCTCCGTCCGTGTCCACGGATTCGGACCAGTCCAATGGGAATTCATCACGGTGATCCGGCACCCCATCGTTATCATCATCATTATCTGCATTGTCTCCTGTGCCGTCCTTATCGGTATCAACAGATTCTGTCGGGTCCAGTGGGAATTCATCTAAATTGTCTCCCACCCCATCACCATCATCATCAGTATCTGCGTTGTCTCCAATTCCATCCCCATCAGTGTCCACGGATTCGAACCAGTCCAGCGGGAAATCGTCATCGACATCCGGCACTCCATCACCATCATCATCAGTATCTG
>JAGLSY010000091.1 GCA_023135545.1 Thermoplasmata archaeon
TCATCGTATTCAACTACAACAACTACTCGGACCAATACTGGCTTGTGGGTCACACGGGAAGCGTGAACGACATATCCTGGGATGTTCAGAATACACTGATATCCGGGGCATCTGACCCCAACGCCAAAGTGTGGTCCACCGCCGCCAAGGCGGAGACGGCAAACCTGGGCATGCACCGCAACAGTGTTTATGCCGTGGACCGAATAGCCAGCGGGACCAGGATAGCCACGGGTGGAGGAAATTCCCTTGAAAAAGGCAGGTCGGAAAGCCAGATTTATTGCGCCGTCTCAACGGACGGGGGAATGAATTTTGACGAGCTAGTGGTTGTCTCCGAAATTTTGTCAGGAATGAAGCATTCACCGAAGGTGGCCATGGACGGCAACGATGTAATCTCGGTCGTCTGGTATGATGACAGGAACTATCTGGATGATGTGTACTTCTCAAATTCCACAGATATGGGAGTTAGTTTCTCGGATGACATACCGGTATCGGTAACGGCTGGAAAGGTGGAGAATCTGCCGACCATTGCCGTGGAAAGGGACACCGGGACCGTGCACCTGGCATGGCAGAAGGAGACCGGTGGAGACTCAAACAATCCCATACACGATGTCCACTACGCCAACTCCTCCGACAACTTCGGCCAGATAACGATAATAGATGCAAATACATCTGTCCAGCAAACCCCGGACATCTGTGCAATCCCGGACGGGAGCCAGGTCTTTGTCACATGGGTGGATGCCAGGCTAGGCGGATACCAGATATTCTTGTATAACTCCTCGGACGGCGGCATGACATTTTCAGGATACGATGTGGTCAATGATGAGGATACACAATCAAAATTTTCCCCGGCTGTGGGGGTAAATAAATATGGGAACATGTCTGTTGTCTGGCACGATTACAGGGATGTGGGTGTCAACATATATCATTCTGGAAATGTGCTGGCCGACACAACGGCCCCAATAATCATATCGGTAACGCCTGAGGACGGAGCCACCAACGTGTCCATAATCGGGTCAATAATGATCGAGTTCTCTGAACCCATGGATCAAGCCAGTGTCGAGGCGGCTTTCTATGTAACCGATGGAACCACGACCTACTATGCCTCCGATTGCCTGGTTCAGTGGAATAACTATGGTGACACGGTGGACTTCACACTGCTCCAGTCATTGAGCAGCTCGACCCTGCAGCAGGTAACCATCGGAAACACGGCTAACGATATCTCCGGAAATGACATGGCTTCGGCCTACATCTTCTCCTTCACCACTGAAGCAGACACCACCCTGCCAATATCCTCGGTGGATACAATTTCACCTTACTGGCAGATCGGAGTATTACTGATTACCGCGACCGCAAGTGACACTGGAGGCAGCGGTCTGGCCAATATCACTTTGTGGTACAGCTTCAGCTCCAACAACCTTATCAAGGGACCCTGGACATTCTTTGAATCGGACGTGATGGCACCGTGGTCCTGGGACTTCAGCTTCCCAGATGGAGATGGATATTACGAGTTCTACTCGACAGCCACAGATATGGAATCCAATGCCGAAGCTCCCCCTCTTAATGCTGATGCGTCCTGCGCCTATGACCCTACCGACCCCGAGGCTAATGCGGGCCAGGATCAGGAAGTCACTGAAGGGAGCATCCTCTTCTTTGACGGCTCTGACTCCTCAGACAACATAGGAATTTTGAGTTACTCTTGGACATTCAATGACGGTGTGCAGAATATCATTATTTACGGCATTAATCGATCACACAGTTTCTCTATTGCTGGTAACTACACTATTACATTAACCGTAACGGATGCAGCCGGAAACACAGATACGGACACCATGCTGGTAACTGTTGAGGAACCGCCGCTGGACACGGATGGTGATGGAATTCCAGACATAGACGACATTGACGATGACAACGATGGCTTCCTTGACGAATGGGAAGAATGTCTAGGTACAAATTCAACAGATGAAAATGATGCACCATTGGACACCGATGGTGATGGAAAACCAGACGGTGATACAAACAACACGGAATCCTGGATGGACACAGACGATGATGGCGATGGAGTATTGGATGCCGACGACCCCGACCCTCTGGACCCAAATATAACCAACAATGGCGGAAATAACACCTGGCTCTACATAATGATCATATTGGTCATCGCAGGAATTGTCGGGGCTGTCTTTGTGATGAAATCAAAGGGGAAAAAGCCGGAGCCAGAAGAATCAGAGGATATCGATAATTAGAATATTCCCCTGGTTGAGTATTTGACTAATATCGATTTTACGTTCATGCCACAGTTTATTTAAGCTCATTTCATATTCTGTGTTATGCATAGGAGTGGAAGAAATGAAACGGTGTATTGTAATCTGGCTGTGTGTTATATTGGTGTTTAGTTCGATGGTTATGGTAGCTGATCTGGAAGATGTGGTTGAGGCGAAGGAGGTTGTTGGGGATGGTGTTGATTACATTTTCGCTGACCCTTTTAGGATTGATTCAAATGGGGATTTTGCCGCTAATGCAAATGGGGGCGGTGACGGAAGCGCGGTGAATCCATGGATCATTGAGAACTATAACATTTATGGGACTGGATATGGCTATTGCATCTATATTGGGAACACGACGGATCATTTTATCATCAGAGATTCCAAATTACAAGACGCGAGCGGCGTCAATAGCTTACCATTCTTTCCAAATGTGGGGCTGGTATTATTCAATGTCCAGAATGGGACATTCGAGAACAATATAGTAACATCCAATGATTGGTTTGGAATATACTCTGAATTTTCCAACTTCAATAAAATAATAAATAATTCCATAACTTCAAATGTAGAATGTGCGATCAATCTTATCAATTCTAATAATAATCTTATAGCCAACAACACAGCATTATTTAATTTTTGGGCTTGTGAGATCTCAATTGCGTCTTCAGACAATAACAAGATAATCAATAACACGATCTCCGGTAATGGAGTTGGAATTGAGGTTACTTCAGGTATTGGGAATACCATAGACAATAATACGGTTTATGGAAATGTTTATGCCATCGAACTTCGCTCTTCTTCAAATTACAATAATGTTACAAGTAATATAATATACGATAATATGGAAGGACTGACTATAGTGTCTTCCAGCAATAATATCATTGCCTATAACAATATTTCCACACATTCTGGCACAGGCCTTAATATAGGTGGAACAGCAAACACGATCCAATACAACACTGTCATGGACAATGACAATGGGATCTATTTCCTATGGTCCAATGGGAATTCTGCCAATGATAATACACTGATAAACAACAATAGGGGGATCTCTGTTCTTTATTCATCTTATATCGATCTCGTCAACAATTCATGTAAAGATGATGGTGTTTATATGGATGGCAATGCTTTGGATCATTGGAACACACATTCGATCGACATGTCCAATACCGTAAATGGCAAGCCGGTCTATTATTGGAAGAACCAGACTGGTGGAACGGTACCAACAGATGGAGGTGAGGTGATACTGGCCAATTGTACCAATATCATAGTCCAAGATCAAATTGTCAACAATAGCTGTACTGGCATCATACTTGGTTATTCATCGTATAATCTAATATCCAATAACACTGCTTTCAACAATACATTAGGAATGTCACTGCATTCGTCTCATAATAATTCCATCATGAACAATACGGTCGTAAATAATACAGAAGGGATCAAGCTTAAAACATCCATTGATAATCAAATATTCAATAATACGGCATCGAATAATGATTTTTGGGGATTTTATTTAACGGAATCTCATAATAACTCAATATGGAATGCCACAATTGAAAACAATAATAATGGTATCATTACATCTAATTCAAATAATAATCATTTATCCAGCAACTTCATTGCTAACAGCACGATGGGAATTAATTTTTATTATTCTAAATGGCAGCTTTTGGCTGATAATGTGATGGTCAACAATGGGGTTTTTATTTCAGGGAATTCAATGGATCATTGGAATACACATTCCATTAGCACTACGAATACCGTGAACGGCTTGCCGGTTCAATATCTGAAGAACCAAACTTCAGGAACCGTACCCTTGAATGCAGGCCAGGTCATTCTAGCAAATTGCAGTAATGTCTCGGTCACCAAGCAGAACCTTGATAACTGCACTTCTTCCATTTTACTGGGATATTCCAGTTACAATACAATATCAGATAACAATGTCCAGAACAGTTATTATGGAATGCACATAAGTTCATCAGTTAACAACACTATCATGAACAATGGAATATCAGACAATTACTTTGGCCTCTTCCTTTCATCCTCAAGTGGCAGTTCCATTCATCATAATAATTTCATAGATAAT
>JAGLSY010000092.1 GCA_023135545.1 Thermoplasmata archaeon
CCTCCAGAGCCTCTCCCAGATTCTTGGCAACGGCTGATTTAGGAAATTTGAGGCCAGCCTCCTTGAGAATCCGGTTGCAGTCGTCCTCCATGAGATTGGACATTCCGGCATCCCAGGTCTTTTTGATTATGCCCTTTATCATGGCGATATCCATGTCAAAGACCTCTGGCTCTTCCTCCACCCTTTTCAGTTGCCTGAATCTCTTGTAAAGAGCCCCCATGGCCGACATGGCTCCATCCGGGGATGTGTAACTGGGTATGCCGGCGTAGTTGAGCTTCACGAGGGATTCCGCTATGCCCTTTCCCCCCACCATAGAGAAAACTATGGGCTTCATCTTCCCGCTTTTCTTGATGCTGGATATGGCCGCATCCGCAATTTCAAGCGGATTGCCGGTTGCGGTTTGACAGTAAAGCCCCACGATGGCCGGAATTCTATCATCTTCCAGAGCGATGTCCAGGGCCATTTCATACTCCTTATTCAGCCCCTGGCCGGTTATATCGATGGGGTTCTTCGTGCTGCCGTAGGAGGGCATGGTGGGCCTGAAAAGCTCCTCCAGCATCTCCGAATCATCCAGCATCCGCACGCCATATCTTTCAGCAGAATCTGAGGATATAACCCCGATGCCGCCGCCGTTTGTGATGATGACGACGCCTTCGACCTCGGGAATCGGAACATCTGCCATGGCCCTGAGCCAGCCAAAACCATCTTCCAGACTCAGAGCCCTGAGAACCCCGGCCTGTTCCAGTGCCGCCGAGAAAACCTTGTCCGAGCCGGCAAGGGAACCTGTATGAGAAGCCGCGGCCAGTGCCCCACGCTCCGAACTGCCTGATTTGATTGCGATAATCGGCTTTTTCTTGGAAACTTTCTTTGCTATATCCATCAGCCTGCGACCGTCTTTCGACCCTTCTAGATACAGAAATATCACATCGGTTATGTCATCGGCGCCGAGATATTCCAATGCCTCGCATTCCGATATATCTGCCTTGTTTCCCAGGCTTACCACGGCCGAGAGCCCTATGCCCTCAGTCACCGTCTTTCCCATCAGGGCGACCCCCAAAGCACCGCTCTGTGATATCAGACCCACATTCCCGGGCTTAACAACAGACGGACCGAAGGTCGCATTCATGCTGGCCTTGGCCGAGTAGACGCCAAAAACATTGGGCCCCAGCATCCTGGCCCCATACTCCGCAAGAATATCCTTCATGTCCAGTTCCAGGTCCCTTCGCCCAACCTCGGCAAAGCCGGAGGCGATGTTTATGAACATCCTGGCTCCGAACTCGCACGCTTCCCTGATGGTGTCATTGGAAACCTCGGCAGGAACGGCCAGCAATGTAAGGTCCGGCACGCACGGAAGCTGGCTTATGCTCTTGTAACATTTTTTGTCAAATACTGTTTCGTATTTGGGATTGATGGGATATACCTCGCCTTCAAATCCCCCGTCAACTATATTCTTAACGAGAATGTAGCCGATGCTGCCCTCCCTGCCAGATGCGCCTATCACGGCCACTGTGGACGGGGCAAATAACTTATCCATTTGGGTTTTGAAGTCCATCGGGTATGATAATGAGATAAACAATAAATTAATTTGCCAATTAATCAATTATCCAAGAGATGCCTCCCTCATTATATCATTGGCAAGCAAAAGGATTTTAAGCATAATCTCCTATACACAATTCAGGAAGTGATATATTGAAGCCAGGAACCATAATGCGCGGGATTTTTCTCATGATACTGGGAGCCATCATGGTCATATTCTTTTCATGGACGATAATCTGCTTCTTCCTGGGCATTTTCACAGGATTCATCGGCTTCCTCGTGTTTTTATATGGCCTCATAGCCAGTGACCGCCCCCCGGTCCATCGACCTGCCCCTCCACAGCACGGCACACAGCCGCCCCCAGGCCCCAACCCGGTGTCCAGATACTGCCCCTACTGCGGCCAGAACATTCCGCAGGATTCGAGGGTATGCCCGTATTGCGGTGGGGATCAATAATTAATTAATAAAAAAATGGACAAGGCGAGATTTTCAACGAGCCAGCTTCTTACATGCTGGCCTCGGTTTGAACTCGCGCCCTCCTCCAATTTGGATTTTGGCCGTCTGGCCATAAACGTGCCAAGGAGGCGATCTTCCGAGCTGATCTACTTGCCCATGTGTGAATAATTCATTATCAGGTATCATGGCGAATAACTGATGGGATAAAAGGATTTTGGCCATTACTGTAAAAAGGCCGAGAACGCTCAGTCCTTTAGGTCTGAGTTGAATCGGCCTACCAGTAACAAGAACACCGCCGTAAGCCCATCATTTATCAATAACTGGCCGCGGCGATATGACCTCTGCGAGTTAGGGCTTATGGCAGCCTAAATGTAAACATCCAGACCTGAAGGGCCTGGTAGTTTACAAATGGAGCATCGTGCCAAAAACCTTATATTACTAGACAGGCATAATTTGTTTGATGATGTCAGGGAAGAGATGGATTCTTGTCTGCTCTTTTGCAATTGCCCTCGTCCTGGGCCTCAGTCTTATCATTCCTCCTGATGTCTGGCAGGGCGGAGCCGATGATTCCACAATGACAGAGACCTACACCCTTTCTCCTTTGGATGAAGGAACAGGTAATTTTACTGATTCTGATCAAAATACTTCCGGAGCTGTAATTGGTGTGGATTACAATTATACAGATTATGATGGGGACATCAATTACATTGTCTATTCCAATGAAACAGTATCCAACGAGCCGGTGTACTGGCTTTACAATGGAACATATGATTATGCTATTGTTGCCACCGCCCCAGCTAATGATACTATTTACCTAGATGAATCCCTGTATGTCTATGAGTATGTTTCTGATACAGATGTTTACAATGAGGTGTACAACAAATCCCACACCGG
>JAGLSY010000093.1 GCA_023135545.1 Thermoplasmata archaeon
TTGAGTATGGCCGCAAGGAACTCATCCTCGTCCTGGTACATTCTCCCAAGGATCATGGCCGCGTTTCCGGGGCCGACACCCCTGGCCGCCAGGGCCAGTGCCGCCCTCTTTCCATAATTGCTCATCAAACTGGCCGACTTCATCAGGTTCTTTATCTCCTTCTTCTCCAGGGCTGTCGGGTTCTTCTTCTTCAGTAGTTTGAGGGTGTCCATCCGGTTCCGCCGGATGATGGCGACCATGATTCCCCCGCATTTTTCGCACGAGACCCTGTCCGGTATCGAGGAGACCGAACGAATGGACTTTCTGTTGCAGTTCATGCACACCAGCACCATCCTCTCCCGCTCCAGCCGCTTTTTAAGGGCCATGAGGATAGCGTGGGTGGGCCTTGAGGGCATCATCATGTCCATCCTCTGCTCTATTCCCTCCTTCCCGATGGGTGAGAGCAGGCTACGCTCCAGGGCAATCTCTCCTGCCTGAATCTTCCGCAGTATTTCTATCGTCCTCGGGATGTCCAGGTTCTCGTAGACCGTCTTGTTAACCGCCTCCTTCATGAGCGGAGTGCCTGTGAAGGATTCCATCACCCTCTCGATGTTCAAACTTCGGTAGTCCGCGTCTTTTCGTATGGCCCCGAACTTCTTGGCCACATACACGAATTTCCACCTGAGATAGGCGGTGTTCTTCAGATACATCCTCAGGATCTCGCTGACGGCTGACGGCTCGATTTTCTTGAATATCTCCTCTATTTCCTCGATTTTAATGACCCTGGGCAGAAGGAACATTATCCTGTACGGGTCGGTTCTCACGGCCACCGATTCTCCCAACCTGGCCATGATGAGAGCCGATATCAGCTTGCCAAAGGTTTCGTTGACCTTGGAGCCGAAGCAGGCATTTAGCACGATGGTCCTATCTGACATTTCAATGGTTATCAATCTGTCACTGGGAATCGGGAATTTATCCTTCTGGCTGTTGAGGAATTTTCTTGCTTTTTTCAGGCCGTCGGCCTTGGTTGGATATCTGTCAAAATCCTCCTGCCGCCTCAACTGGCCCACTTCCTGGGCAACCGCATAAGGCACCGGAATATCCTCTCCGGACCATGACGGCACGGTTCCGATTCCCTTGGACGGCTCCACCAGGATTTCATCGTCCTCGATCGTGACGATGGTCCACGGCCTTCCTCTGACAATCAGGGACGCAGTGGGCTCGGCATATGCGACAACAAAACTCTCGTCCAGTTTTCCTATCGGCCGCCTTGTCGTGATGTCAACCACGCGGAAGGTCCTCTCGTCCGGGATCATGGATATATTGTCGAAGAAGTGTATGCGTGAGTTCTTGGAACGGCTGAAGCCGTCCCCCTCCTTCCAGATTATTCTCAGGTCGGCCAGCTGCTCCATCACCCCAAGATAGTCCTCGTAATCCAGGTCCCTGAACGGATAGGCCCTTTTCACAATCTTGTAGAACTGCTCGATGTTCTCATCACCGACCTGCATGGCATGGGCCACGATCTGGTTGGCCAGAACCACCATGGGGTTGGGCCTGATATCGGTCTCCTCCAGCTCGCCGGCCAGTGCCCTTCTGGATATAACCAGTGATTCGAAAATATCGTCCGGCGTATCGGCCACTATCATTCCCCTGGACACCTGGCCTATGCTGTGCCCCGACCGCCCTAATCTCTGAACCAGCCTGGATGCCCCCCTCGGCGAGTTATATTGGATGGTGAAATCCGCGGAGCCGACATCTATGCCTAGCTCCAGAGAGGAGGTGCATATCAGGGCATCCAGCAGTTGACTCTTGAATTCATCCTCCATCTGTATCCTTATGTCTTTTGACAGGGAGCCGTGATGAACCCCGATGGGGTGCTCTGGGTCGGATAGATGGAACCTGGCCCCGAGAATCTCGGCCGAGTCCCTTGTGTTCACGAAGAGCAAAGTTGAATTGTGCGACTTTATCAATTCGGAGCAGAATCTCAGCCTGGCCGCCACATCTTCATCCGAGTGTATCATGTCGGCCAGCTTGTCATCACCCTTCTTGGGGTCGGGGGAAGAGACCTTGATCGTCATTTTCTTCGAACTGGCCACGTTTACGATATCCACCTCGGAGCTGCTGCCCCGGAGGAATTTCGCCACCTTTACAGGGGTTCCCACCGTCGCCGACAAACCGATTCTCTGGAAATCACGGCCGGTCAATTCTTTCAATCGCTCCAGGCCGATGGACAATTGTGCCCCTCTCTCGTCCTGGGCCAGCTCGTGGATCTCGTCCACCACGACGTGCCGCACATTCATGAGAAGGGTCTTGAGCCTGGAACCGGTCATCATAATCTGGAATGTCTCGGGGGTGGTTATCAAAACCATGGGGGGCTTGAGGACCTGCTTTCTTCTGTCGGCCTGGGTGGTGTCGCCGTGCCTCACCCCCACGGTTATGCCCAGTCTTTCCCCGAACCAGGTCATCCTCCTCAGCATGTCGCGGTTGAGAGCCCTGAGAGGTGTGATGTAGAGGGTGTGGAATCCCAAGGGACTGGTATTGAGGATTTCATGGAAGATTGGGAGTATGACGGCTTCAGTCTTGCCTATGCCGGTGGGTGCAACAAGGAGAACATTCTTCCTGTCCATAACCTTCGGAATAACCTGGGCCTGGGCATCTGTTGGTTTTCTGATGCCCAGCTCCTTCACTGCATCCTGGATTCTCTGGTCTAGGTTGGAGAAAGCGGTCATGAGACTTACCCCTAAGGACGGGTATAAAATAAAAGTAATGGGAGCGGGCGAAAGTGGAATGAAAAAAGATGATAGCGGCAGCGGGATATGAAAGTAGCCAGTCGGGATAATTTTTAATTCATACGATAATTAAAATCTCAAAATTGCGGAAAAATCGTACCTTTTATTTTTCTCTTATGACTATAAGGAATGTAGGATGATTAATTTTTACTGTTCATAAACTATATCTATTCCCTGGCTGATGTACATACCATGGGAGATGAAGTGTCGAGATACTCCGACCACGGGCTGGTCGGCCGTGAGAAGGAATTAACTATCCTTAAGCATGCTCTGGACGAGGCCTCTGCAGGCAAAGGTTCAACGGTGATGGTTTCCGGGGAAGCTGGCATAGGAAAAACAAGGCTCATTGCCGAGTTCAAGGAATATGCCGGGAAGAAGGTGAAGATATTATATGGTGCAGCGACCTCAGATTCGCTGGAGCCCTTTCTAATCTTCTCCAGAGCCTTTGAGGATAAGGTGGATAGGCCCTTGTTCCACGACCAGGAATACACATCCTTCGCCACGATATTCGCCGTCGACCGCGCCGGGCTTCTGCTGGCCCAGGCATCATCTCAGGATGATGAGCTGGATGCCGACATATTCGCTGCTATGCTCTCTGCTGTCCAGGATTTTGTCAGGGATTCATTTGACACTGACGGGACGAGGCAAAGAGGCCTGGGAAAGCTGGAATACGGTGATATGAAGATAATGATAGAGCACGGTGAGCACATGTTCCTTACGGCAGTTCTCAGGGGTGCCGAGCACAAGGACATGAGGTCAATGCTGAAGAACACCGTGCAAAATATAGAAAGGGACCACAGCCATGCACTGAAAACCTGGAAGGGCAATGTTAGCAATATAAGGGGAGTTCAGGATGAGATATCTTCATTGGCCGGGGCGAAATTCCTTGTCCGCCGCGAATTGGAAGGCAACATGCTGGAGAACGAGAGAATCAGGATAGCGGACCAGGCCCTCAACATCATAATGGACATGGCCAGGGACAAGCCTTTGCTGGTCTTGCTGGAGGACCTTCACTGGGCTGACGAGTCGTCTCTCTTCGTCCTGAACTATATGGCCAGGAATATCAAGAATGAAAGGGTCATGCTCCTTGGCTCGCTGAGGCCGAAGGAGAGTAATATACTCATTGACAGGCTGGATAAGATGAGAGAGGAAGAGATCATCACCGAACTGGACCTCAAGATGTTCAGTGCGGATGATGTCCGCTCTCTTGCCTATGAGATATACGGCGACAATAATCTTCCTGAAGACTTCATAGACAGCCTGACCAGCCAGTGCAAGGGAAATCCTTTCTTCACCATTGAGCTTCTAAAACAGATGGAGGAAGAGGGAAACATTGGAGATAAGGATGGCAGATACGTCCTTCTGAGCAAGGATTACACCATACCGAGCTCTGTTGAGGACATAGTTTACCGCAAACTGGATAAATTGGACTCTGACGCAATGACCCTGGTGGAGTATGCTTCCTGCATAGGCCTTCAGTTTGGACGGGAGGTCGCGGGCTCTATCCAGGCTATCAAAGACATCTCACCGGCATTGGATAGATTGACTGGCAATGGAATATTGATACTTTCCAACGGTAAAATCGAGTTCAGCCATGCGATATTTCAGGAAGTCATATACAAAAGCATAGGGGACCGATGGCATTCTCTCTACCACAAAAACCTGGGCGAATATTATGAATATGCTTTCAGAGGAAATCCGGCAGAGGTTCTCTATGAACTGGCAAGACATTTTTCCAGAAGCAAGGAGTATATCAAGGCCTTCGATTACTGCATGCGGGCCGGCGAGAAGGCCGAGTCGGAATTTGCACCGGAGCAGTCCATAGAGCTCTACAAATGGGCACTGTCTGTCTATGATAGAATGAGGAAGCCAGATGCCAGAAATGAAAGGATAGTGCTCCTGGAGAAGATGGGCGATATCCAAACCCTTATAGGCGAATGGAGCGACGCCCTCGTCCGTTTCATCGACGGCTCGGAACTGACAGAGGAACCCGAAGTAAAAGCCAGGCTACTGAGAAAGGCTGGAGAGGTGCATTTCAAGAAAGGCGAATACGATAAGGCACAGGAATGCTTCGAAAGAGCTCTCCATCAGGTATCTGCTTCCGAGGAGGAGCGGGAGGCTGGCAGGATACACGGCTCCATTTCGGAGGTTTACCTGCGACTGGGTAACTTCGAGAAGGCACAGGAGCATTTCCAGCTGAATCTCAAGATCGCGGAAGAGACCAGTGAAAAAAAGGAAATGGGAGACGCCTACAATAGAATGGGCATCATATACTGGATGCTTGGCGACCTGGCTGGCTCCACTTCATGCTTCCAGAAAAGCCTGGACATGAGAAGGGAAATAGGTGACCTTATGAGCATATCCAGCTCGCTGAACAACCTCGGCAATCTGTACTATACCAGAGGGCAATGGGACGCGGCCATCAACCTTTACAATGAGAGCCGGGAGATAAGAGAGAAGATAGGGGACATCCAGGGCATGTCGGCATCCTACAACAATTTAGGCAACCTTTACGGTGACAGGGGCAGGTTCGAGGAAGCCATAGAATACCATGAGATGAGCTTGAAAATCAAGGAGAGGATAGGCGACCCAGTCGGTGCCTCCTGGTCATATAACAATATCGGCAATATCCTGAAGAAGAGGAACCAGCCGGAAAAGGCACTGGATAATCACCTGAAAGCGCTGGAGCTGAGGGAAAACGCCAATGACAATCAAGGAGTCGTAGGAACTCTGATAGACATAGCTCTCGTATATGTAATGATGGGGCAGATTGACAAAGCCGTGGAAGCCTGCGAGCGTTCGGAATGCCTTATGGAGGGGTCTGAGGACATATTGCACAAAGCCATGCTGTTGAGGGCCAGGGGCAACATCCAGTGCTCACTTCTCAACTGGGATCTGGCCGAGGAGAACTTCCTTGATTCCCTGAAGATACTGGAAGAGATAGACTGCCCGTTGGATCTTGCCAAGATAAGGAGGGATTACGGACTTTTGCTGAAGGAGACAGAGAAATATGATAGAGCCATTGAGCAGTTGGAGATATCATTGGGCATATTCGAGAAGCTGGATGCGATTTACATCATAAAGGATATTGAAGCTCTTCTCGATGAACTTAAGAATATGCCAGTCAACGATAATTAGGATGGAAAAGCTATCCCTGATTCTGTCAGTACATTGACTATTTCTGTGGTCTGGTGTATTTCCATTCATAGATAGAGCATTTACTGCAAAAAGGTGTGAACGCTCTGTCTTTTAAGTCAGATATCTAATCAAACATTTAGCTTGAGGTCTGTTTTGATTCATATTGGCTTTTCTAATCGCACATAAGTGTAATTAGAAATCAATCATTTACTGTTGAAAGAATTCCAAGAATTCATCGTATTGGGGCGTGGTACATCTTTAATAAAGAAAAATGGGCTTGGCCTTGTCCAGTAATGCTGTCCAAGTCCGCCTGATTATTTTTCAAAATCGTTCCACATCTTTGAAAAATAGATGGGCCCGACCGGATTTCCAACGAAGATGCTGGAGCCGAGAAATCCGAAAGATTGCTTTGCATTCTTTCGGACGCTGGACTTGAAGACAGCGATGCAATATGCAACGCTTCAAGTCCGCGCCTCGGCCAGTTCTGCCAGCGATGTTGTTATTCACTGGCCTTCGGTTTGAACCGGCGACCATCTGGTATCTCACTGCATATCCACGTGATTGCAGATATGAGCCAGACGCTCCACCAGACTAAGCTACGGGCCCTTGGTGTTCTATTCCCGTAATCTGAGCCAGACGCTCCCGAAGATGATGAAATCATCGAGGCTTGACCGAAAGCGAAAGTTTGGCTTGCCAAACTACGCGATAGGTCAAATGCACCAGACTAAGCTACGGGCCCTCTGGACTCTATGTGCATTAAAATTATTGTATTAATGTTTTCGGTTAATTTAATTTATACTTCGATTGTGAGTTTAAGCAATATCAGCCAGCACCTTCCTGGCCTTATCTTCCCACAGCTTCATTCCCATCCGCTCGAACTCAGCCAGGGCTTGCTCCATAAACTCACAGGCCTTCTCGGGCTCGCCTTTCTTCAGATACATTTCAGAATATCTAAAATGAATTCTAGGAGTTAACCATTTGTCAAGTGCCATAGAAGATACCTTCAAGCCCTCTTTGAATTCATTATCTGCTTCATCCCATTTGTTCTCGGTTGTGTATATCATGCCCATGAGCTCATGGTACAGAGTCGTTTCAAAAGGCTTGTTTATTTCTTTAAGTAATTCGCTGGCTTTCTCAGAGTGTTCTTTTGCCAATTGAGTATTACCTTGGGCAATACTCAATTGAGACAACGCGTGGTAGGCTTCAAAAGTGCCGTTCATATCATAATTTTGAAATAGCCTTAATGCTTCCAGATAATATTCCAGGGCTTTCTCATAATTTCCTTTTTCAAATTCAATGTA
>JAGLSY010000094.1 GCA_023135545.1 Thermoplasmata archaeon
CCTTGTGTACAATTTAAAGGGCGAGTTGGATATTGCTCTTGATCACTATGAAAGGAGTCTCGAGCTCATGGAAAAGATAGGGGACAAGTATGGAATTGCTGCCTCACGTGGAAATATCGGCCTTCTGTATAAGAACAAAGGAGACTTGGAAAAAGCGCTTGAGTATGATGAACAGGGCCTGATAATTATGGAGATGATAGGGGACAAACGTGGCATTGCTTACTCGCTCATCAACATCGGCGAACTGTATTGGCTCAAGGGTGTGTTCGAGAAGGCACTGGAATGCTACTGTCGGAGCCTCGATATCTGCCTAGATATCGGGGACAAACGCGCATCCGTCCATGATTACCATGGTATTGCCGAGTCAAATCTAAAGCTTGGGAATGCTCAAATCGCTCTTGAATATGCAGAGAAGGGCCTTTCGATAGCTATAGATGTCGGTGCAAAGGCAGAGGAAGGTATGATCCACCGTTTACTTGGCATGGTCTATTGGGAAAATGAAGATTGGGACAAAGCGGGAGAAGAGTTCAAAAAAGCAAAAAACATCCTTGAGAAAGTGGGTGAAAAAACAGAGCTCGCCCGACTTTCATATGAACAAGCCGCTCTATTCAAAGCCAAAGGCGAGCCAGACAAGGCCCGCGACCACCTAGAAAAGGCCCTCTCAATGTTTCAGGAGATGGGGATGATGTTTTGGATTAAGACGTGCAAAGAGATGCTGGCCGAGCTTTGATAGTATTCTTTCTTTTTAGAAACTCTTTTACTTCGCTAATTGTATCACTCTCGCTAATGGCAGAATTGTACCCACAACAAATGAGATTGATTGGCAGGGAGGAAGAATTGAACCTGTTGAAAGGAAATCTTGAAGACGCGATCATCAAAAAAGGGTCGACCATTCTCATCTCTGGTGAGGCCGGAGTTGGCAAAACCAGGCTCGTCGATGAATTCCTGGATCATGCTGCAAGCAAAAATATAAAGATATTGGCCGGGTCCACCGCTTCCGATGCCATCCATCCCTTCCTGCTCTTTTCCAAAGCCCTCGAGAAGGAAATTGATGTTCCTCTATTTCAGGAGCAGGAATACGTATCCTTCACCGCATTATTTGCCGTTGATAGATCCGGCCTTCTTGTCGCCCAGTCATCTTCAGATACCAATGATATGGATGCCGATATTTTCGCCGGTATGCTTTCGGCAGTTCAGGATTTTGTCAGAGATTCATTCGGAGGCACCAAAGAGCATAAGACCGGGTTGGGACGATTGGAATATGGCGACATGAAGATAATGATCGAGCACGGCCCCCATCTCTTTCTGACCGCTGTGTTCAAGGGTATCGAACATCCTGATATGACGAATACACTTAGAATTGCTGTAAACTCCATAGAGGAAGAGTGCGGAGCAACTCTAGAATCGTGGTCCGGAAATCTGGAGAATGTGGCTCAAATTCAGGAAAAAATATCGTCACTGGCCAATGTAAAATTTATGGTTCGAAAAGATTTAGAAGGAGTTAAGTTGGAGAATGAGAGAATAAGGATTGCTGATGAAGTATTGGAGATTCTCAGGTCATTATCTGGCAACGGACCACTTGTTCTCTTGTTGGAGGATCTTCATTGGGCAGATGATTCCTCGCTGTTTGTTTTAAACTATCTTTCTAGGAACATCAGGTCTGAGAAGATCATGATAGCAGGGACCCTCCGGCCCGATATGGGTGATGGCTTGCAAACCACTATGGAGAATATGAGCCAGGAGGGAAGTTATGTGCTCATGCCACTTATTCAACTCGGAAGCGATTCTGTATCATCCCTCGTGGAGGCCATGCACCCCGGCCACGAATTCCCGCAATCATTCATAGACCATCTGGCCAGTGCCTGTAAGGGCAATCCTTTTTTTGTTATTGAAC
>JAGLSY010000095.1 GCA_023135545.1 Thermoplasmata archaeon
GACTGGGTTGCATATCAATGTGCCTTTTTCGACGGTACGACCCTCCACATGTGGTATTCAGGCTATGATGGATATTATATCAGAATATTGCATGCTGTTTATATTGAGGCTGACAATCCATCCCACATTTACAATGAGGAAGGAATTTACACTGTTACACTGACAGTTACTGATAATGATGGTGCTGTGGGAACAGACACATCCATTGTTACGGTTTTAGGTGATGCTGAAGTTGATCTTTCAATATCAGATAATGACATCACCTTCTCAAATCCGGCACCCAGCCTTGGTGATGAAGTCGTCATTGATGCCACAGTTCATAATGGTCCAGTATCCGAATCATTGATTGACTGGAAAGTCTGTGGTGAATTCCACTTGACCTACAGAAGCCATCCAGACGGCTGCGAAGTTGCAAGGCCCATTTTCATAGGCGATAACGACAACAATGTTGGTGTCATTGTATATGGTGGAAATAGCGTGACCAATAGCAAGAGGGACACCATTTTCCTGAGAGCCTTTGATGAAACCTTTGCAGTACATTATTCTTCAAGGGGGGGTAGCGGTTACTATGACGATGGCTACTATGTTGAATTTTGGTACCAATCATCTGATAACAGGTTCTATGCGAAGTTATGTGACGCCGCAGACCACAGCACTGTCTACACAACCGGGGATATTGAAGCCGGGAATTTCACCTTCGATGCCCTTTCAGTAGGTAGTAGCCTGGGCACAGAGGGAGTTGGCTGGGACGGTATACCCCTGATCTACGAGGGCTGGGTCGATGATGTGGAATTCCACTGGTCCGAGGATGGCATATCTGGCTACGAGAATTCCCTTTACTATGATTTCTCAACTTCTGATGGCTTTGTGAAAGTTGATGACCAGACTCACTCCGACGTTTATATTGATTCAGGGGATGAAAATGTCTTCTTCCACACCGACCGCCTGGATACAATTGACTCTGGCGAAAGAATGGAGAACTCACTCCCAACAACACTAACAAATGTGGTCGGCCAGTCATATGTCGATGCCACCTGCACAGTTTCCTTCTACCTGGATTCCATAGCAGAGGAAAACCTCATTGACAGGCAGTATGATGTATTTGTTCCGGGCGATGGAGAGACAACTGTTTCAACCAGCTGGCTTGCAGATGTTGCCGGGGACCACACGATAATCGTCGATGTGCATGATGTTGTTCCTGGCGATATTGACCTTTCAAATAATGTGGCCAGTTCATCAATAGATGTTCAAGCTCCAGCCACATCAGTAGCAACAGCCACCGGCCCCCAGGGCGCTTATCATGATCCGATCATTACATTGACATACACATGGATGGACTCTCCAGTATTGGTGGATCTATTTTATTCAACAGATAATGGAGATTCATGGAACTATATTGCAACTGACAATACCGTTGATGGAACATTTGATTGGGTGCCCGATACAAACTCGGGTCCAAAACCCTCGAAGTATTATTGGATTGCAAATGCCGTGGGAGGTTTGGATGATGTGGGAATTCCGGCGGATGGGACCGATCCAGAAGCAGGTCCTTTCAATTGGAAAACATTTGATTTAGGAATGGAAAAAACAAACAGCAAAGATGGTGGCGGATGGTATTTCGTTTCAATCTCACTGGAAGTCAACGGGGATGCTCTCACGGTCCTGGACGATGTCACTTGGGGCGACGGTGAAGCCAAATGGGACCGTATCATGTGGTATGATTCTTCGGATGCCGATGACCACTGGAAGGCATACGATGTAGCCCAGGCATCAGCAGGAATTGCTCAGGACATGCCAGCTATTACCAATGGCATGGGGCTTTGGATACACATAACTCGTAATGTCGGTGACAACTGCCTGACAACCGGTGAGGGCAGCCAGCCCTCCACATCCTTTATTCCTCTGTATGCTGGCTGGAACATGGTAGGTTATCCCAGCCAGAGATCAGATTTGACTGTTTCTGAAGTATTCTCAGGCACTGGAGCCGACAGAATAGAGGTCTTTGACCTGAACCAAGCATATATGATTAATGCTGTTGGCCCAGATTATTTAATGCAGCCCGGAGAGGCATATTGGGTGCATGTACCTGTGGATACGATATGGATTATTGACTGGTAGTCGTATCTTCGAGAACCATGGCCAGCTATCCAGTCACCATAGCCTTTCCTAATTTCTCCATAACAAAAGGCTTATCCGGCATTCCGAGAGATGAAAATATTTCTTTGCTCCGTTCCATATATGATTCCGGTGCATCGGTCTCGACATTTTCCAGCACCATCGCATATTCATATAATGAATAGGCCAGCTCAAGGGGCATCATGGCCTTTTCCAGGATCTCGACGCTTTCTTTGAGATATCTTTCGGCCACAAAGAATTCCTTTTCGAGATGCGAAACCCTGCCGATGTCCCGGTATATCATGCCGGTCAGAACTTGATTGTCCGCATTCTTCGATAGATTAAGGCATTTTCTGAGATTCTCTTTTGAATTTCCCATCCCACCGGTCATGGCATCGATTCTTGCCGCATTCAGATAGGACCTCAACAATTGCTCTTCATTTTCTATTTCTTCACATATTTTTCTGGCTTCATTTGCATGAATCCGGGCATCTTTGTGATTTCCCAGCATGGTGAGCACGAAGGCAATATCATTATGGGATGCGGCCATGCCGTTTTTATCACCGAGCTTTTTCCTCATTTCCAGGGCTTTTTCATATTTTGCTTCCGCATCTTTTCCATTTCCCCGATGAATATCGATATCTCCAAGCACCGTAAGGGCGGCAGAGGTGAAAACATCTTTTTTGACTGGCTCACTTATTTCCAGGGTTTTTTTGCAATAATACTCCGCCTTTTTCCAGTTTCCGGTCGTGAAATGCATGAATCCAAGGTTGGCAAAGGTCAGCATCACGTTCAGGCTTTTCATGCTTTCCGCCTTTTGGGCCGCTTCTTCCCAGTGCTCTATGGCCTTTTCAATCTTTCCTGTTCTGTATTTGGTTATAGCCAGATTGTTTATGGCGATAACGGTCATGCTTTCATCTTTTCCTTCCAGGCCATCCAGGCATTTCCTGAAGCAAATCTCTGCTTCTTCCCACATCCTTTTTTTCAG
>JAGLSY010000096.1 GCA_023135545.1 Thermoplasmata archaeon
TCAACAGGGGCTGGTTCTTCGATTGCAGGTTCCGGCTCCATAGCCGGTTCTGGCTCGGGTTCGATTACTGGCTCTTCAACCTCTGGCTCCGGTTCAGATACCGCATCTGCCACGGTTTCTGGCTCCGGCTCGATAGAGGGGGTTTCAGTGATTATATCCTCTGCCGGTTCGGGTTGTGCCTCAATTTCCGGCTCGGGGGTCGATTCTGCAATTGGCTCTGGGGTTGGCTCGACTTCCGGTGTCGGTTCCTCCATGGCCGGTGCCGGTTCTGGCTCTGCTTCTGGTTCTTCGGATATGCCCAGTTTCTCCTTGGCGTGGACATTGTCCGGGTCCAGCTCCAGAACCTTGTTGTAAGCGTCATTCTCGCCTGTCAGGTGACCGAGCCGCAGATAACACTCGACAGCCTCGTCCTTGGCCATTTCCTTTTCCAAAAGCTCTGCTTTCTTCTTCCAGAGGTCCGCATCCTTGGGGTTCTTCCTCAGAGCCTCATCTATGGCTTCGATATTGTCCAGCGGTATCTCTCCGCCCATCTTGGCAAGATACTCCGCCTTTCTGGACGGGTTTACCTCTATAAGCTGCTGGTAAGTCTCTTTTGACTCGTCTTCCCTGTTGTCCAGCATGAGGGCCTCGGCCTTGTTTTCCAGAGCCTCGACACTGTTTGGATATCTCTTGAGAACCTCGCTGAAGCACATTATCGCGTAGTTGAGCATGGTCTTGTTGCTCAGGTGGACCATTCCGCGGCTAAGCCAGGCGTCTACATTATCCGGGGTAAGCTGGGTTGCCTTGTCAAAACATTCAATGGCGCGATCGGGCTCCCCGGTCTCAAAAAGCCCATGACCAGTTCTCGTGTAGAGCTCTGAAAATTCTTCTGGGTCCTCCGCCACTTTCTCTTCTCGGTAAAGGTATCTATGGGCCCGCCTGTACTCGGAAGCGGATTTCTCGGTATTGCCATTTTTGAGGTAGTCGTCGGCATCGGATAGAATCGCCTCTATCTCGGATACTACCTTGCTTTTCTTTGATTTTTTACCTCCAAAAAGGGCCATCGATTTGCCTCCTTTCCCTTACCTTTACGTATACAAGCCTCCACAATAATTACATGAATGTTTATAAACCCTTCGACAGATAGGCCATTTCCCGGATAAGTAGGGATATGTGGTATATGCAATTACCTGTTTAAATCCCCAAATCATGCGGAAATCATATAAATAACAAGTGTTTCCCTGTCCCACCGAGGATGTCCAATGAAAAGAGGTTCAAGAGTCTGGAAGAAAAGGGGCAATCAGCGCTGGAAATGGCGAAAGAAGAAGATGAGGCGCCGAAAGCGAGCCCAAAAGATGAGAAACAAGTAGTCTAGACTATGCCTCCTAATTGGGAGTATGGGGTAACACGGTATCCTCATGGGCTCCAGTTACAGGAATGATTTCCATCGGGTATTCTGAGTGGTTTGGAGACGTTCATACCGCAGTGATGAATAACTGGAGCGATGACCCGTAGATGGTCTTTGCAGGCAAGTGACTTTGGCTCATGCCAGAGTTCATTCCTGCGGCAGATACCCGTTGATCTGGGTTCAAAAAACAAATGTCTGGATTAAGGGCATTTGGATGAAATTCCCAGTGCTCCCATTTTTTCTTTGAATAACCGAGCTTAAGCTGTCTAGATATATCTGATTAAAACAGATATATTTATCAAAAAAACAAGCGAGGTTTTTCGAATTTTTTATGAATGACGAAGTTCATTCATGCGAATTTTAATGTTTCTTTAGAACAACAATATAAACAGTGGTGGCATAGAACCTTTCCTCGCCGATTATCTCAAAGCCAGGCTGTATGTAATCCTTCAGTTTTCTGTTGATAAAGGTGTAGCCGAACAATGCTGCGGAAAGGCGCATCCAAAGATATACGGGATAGCCTCGCATCTTGCTCGGAGGGCCTGTGTCCAACATGACAAAAATACCTCCTGGTTTTAGCACTCTAAGGCACTCCTCCATCATCTTTTTCGGGTTGGGAACCGTCGTTAGAGTGTAAATGGCAATCAAGGAGTCGAAGGAATTGTCCTCGAAGGACATGGCTTCCACATCTTCCACCTTGAGTTCGACTCTATCCTTGAAATTGTCGGGAATATTCTCTCTGGCCTTCTCCAGCATTCCGGTTGAGAGGTCGATGCCAATAACCTTTCCGATTGTCAGTTTTTCGGCAATCCAGGGTAGAACTACGCCGCTGCCGGTTCCCACGTCCAGCACGGTGTCATCCGGCTTGACATTGAGGGACTTCACGGCTTCCTTCCGGAGGTTTTCCGAAGTCTTGGAAATTCCAGAATCCAGTGAATCATAATATTTGCTCATCTTGTCATATCTTCTGATTACCTTTTCCTTGCGTTTGTCTGCCACGGGACCATATCGCGGTTCGAAGTTTATACTTTTTCGGATTAAACTACGAACTAAAGCTTTAATACAGGTATTACAATTCATGTCCGAGGAAGATACGATGATTTACCTAACATTGGCTGATGATATCACAGAATACATGGCCATTCTTGTGATGCTGACCGTAATTCTTGTAGGTCTCACGTTTGCAATCACCGCCCACCTGCTTTTCAAAATGCAGGCCGAGATCAAGAGCTTGAGAAAATCTGTCCAGGTGGAGACCGAGATAATATCTGACTTGAAAGAGCCGGACCAAATAGCTACAGAGCCAATTGATACACCACCACCGGCACCCCCGCAGGCGCCGCCCGCACAACCTGTAACTCCACAGGAACCCCAGACTCCGCCACCGGCCCCGCCTGAAGCAGAGATGATCGAGCTTGAAGAGCCGTAGAATACTGTAAGACTATTGGCCAATCATGGAAAATATCCGGGCTAGATATGGTCAAAACCAGCCAATGCACATGTTATCAATTAAATTATCTGGTCCATGTGAATTCGTCAATCGGCAGGGCAAATGATGTCTTGCATTGCACATAGCATGCCAGGTGGGATATGAAATCAACGGCATCCTTCTGGTTCTCTGCCTCGAAAATAATAATGGCATCTATACCGCCAAATAGGCCAAGGAACTCTCTGATTTTTATGGTGTCTGGTATCTTCAGCCGCTTCATGGCCCTCAGGGATTCCTCGAAGGTTCCGGGTGTGGTTTCTATCATTGTTACAAATATCATGTTTTCACCTTTTTAAATTGTATGTTTTCAATTGTATGAACTTTGAGGTATATTAAGTTGTTGGGCGGCCTTATTGTTTCATATCGGAAATAGCATCGGCAATCTGCAGGGCCAGTCTGGTCTCCCTCACATCATGCACCCTAACAATATCGGCACCATTCATGGCTGATGCAACAGCCGCGGCCAGACTTCCCTCCAACCGCCCATCTGCCTCTGTTCCCTGAAGCTTCCCGACGAAGGATTTTCTGGAAGGGGCCACCATGATTGGCAATCTCAATACTTTGAACTCTACCAGCCGCCGCAGTATTTCGAGATTGTGCTCCACCGTTTTTCCGAAGCCGATGCCGGGGTCTATGATCATGCGGGCCCGCGCAATTCCATGCTCCTCTGCGATGGCGATGCGCTCCCTGAAATAATCCATGATGTCATCCACCACATCATCATAGTCTGGCTCATCCTGCATTGTCCGGGGGCTGCCCTGCATATGCATGATGATGACCGGCACACCCTTTTCGGCTGCCAGTTTGGCCATGTTATCATCGGCGAGACCGGTAACATCGTTGATGATACCGGCACCGGCTTCGAGCGCCGCCCCCGCAACCTCCGGCTTGCTGGTGTCTATGGAAATCGGAATGTTTATCTTGTTTCGCAGTTCCCTTATCACCGGCACTACACGCCCAATCTCCTCCCCGACCGTTACCGAAGCTGAGCCAGGCCTCGTGGATTCACCGCCAACGTCGATAATATCCGCCCCTGCCTCGGCCATTCTGACACCGTGTGCTACAGCCTCTTCGGCATCGGAGAACCGGCCCCCATCGGAAAAGGAATCAGGGGTAACATTTAGAATGCCCATTATCCTTGTCTGGCCGCCCAGTTTTATGGTGGAGGGAGCACACTGGATTTCGAAGTTCCGCGGACTGTCGAGGTTGTTGAGCATGGTTTCAAGCTCTCCGGCCAAATCGGAAAGACCGAAGGGCTGTTTCTTGAACTTGACCAGTATTTTACGGTACTGGCTCTCGGTGGCCATCAGAATCATGTCACTGCACTTGCCCAGATCCGTTAGGCAATGATAGGCCAGTGCTGCTTCCCCGCCCTTGCTGAGGAATTCCTGTTTTATGATGTTGGCCGCCCTGGCATCCACATCCTTGAGAATAAAAGTATAGAATTTCCCTTTCGGAACCATGATGTCCAGACCGCCGGTGTCCACACCGATTTTCTCCATGTCTAATCGGACCTGCTCCCCTGTTTCGTAATTCCTAATGTAAGCATGTGTAGCCATATAGAAGGGGAAGTTGATATGGATTATAAAAAGTATGTATATCTAAAACAACACATAACATAAAAACGTGGGTCCCAGTAATACCCAGTGTGGGTCTCAGTGATGTATTAGCATGGTGGGGGGCCGGATGGCGGGTAAAGGTAATAGCCATTATAGAATATTCAATATGCCAGCAGGAATCAGACAAGTATATTATAGAGCAGATGGCATTATGCCAATTGATGTTGATACATTTCATTGAGGGAGGAGGATTCAGCGGCAATATCTACATCATCGACTGCGAAAAGCCCATCATGATAGACACTGGCTGGGATGCAGACCTCACGTTTACCGGGCCCCAGATAGACAAGGCGCTGGAAGGCAAAAAACTCGATAAAATAATTCTCACACACAGGCATGTGGACCATATAGGAGGGGCTCTGGTCATCCAGGAAAAATTCGGCGGAACCATGTACGCCCAGAAAATGGAGGCTGAGGCCCTCAGGGCGGGCGACAACATATCAACCGGCGGCAGGACCTTTGGCACAAAAGTTGTTCCGATGGATGTCAATGATTTGGAGGACAATGAGATAATCGACCTGGAAGGCGGCCAGATACTCAAGGTAATGGTCACGCCAGGGCACACCATCGGCAGCATCTGTCTGCTTTCGGATGATGGGAACCTTTTCTCCGGAGATACGGTATTCACTCAGGGCGGTGTGGGGCGCTGGGATTTCCCTACCGGGGATTACGACATGCTTCTGGAATCTATCGAAAGACTGGCTGAGCTTTCCGTGAAATCATTGTATCCAGGCCATGGGATGCCAGCCGAGAACATAGGCCTCGAGCATATACGCCTGGGGCTTCGTTATCTGAAAGAGATGGGGAGACATGGCTGAGATTATCAAGCTGGATGAGGAAAAGATTCCTGCCGGACTGGTTGATAGGGTCAAGAGGATTCTTGATTCCGGAGGATTGATTGTTTACCCCACCACAACCCTTTATGGGCTGGGGGCCGGCATCTTCTCAGATAAAGGCATTGAAAAGCTCGTGAAGGTCAAGGGAAGGCCAAAGGGTATGCCCATCTCGGTTTTCACCCTGCGCGAGAAAATAACAGACATCTGCGATATCCCTGTCTGGGGCATCAAGATTCTCGATTCCGGGCTGGCCCTGACCTTCGTGCTTCAGGCAAAGCCCAATGTTCCATCTGTGTTAACCCAGGACGGCACGCTGGCTGTCAGATTTCCGGACAATCGGCTGGTAGAGGACATTTGCAAGGCCGCGGGGCCCATAACAGCCACAAGTGCCAACCGCCACGGAGGGCCGGAGCCTTTGGAAATCAAGATTGCGCTCGATGAATTGGGTGAGGATGTCGACCTCTACCTTGACGCGGGAAAAACCGACTTCGGGAAGGGAACGACAATAGTTGACATGACCGGGACCGAGGTAAAAATTATTAGGGAAGGGATTATTCCCACAGAGCGGGTTATCGATCTCTATGGATGAAAAGGCAGAGGAAAAATACCTGAAGGCAGGGAAGATCGCCTCCATAGCCAGAGAACTGGGAAGGGAACTGGTGGTCGAGGGCGCATCCTACAGAGAGGTAGCTGATTCAATCGAATTCAAGATAGAGCAGCAGGGCGGCAAGGTGGCCTTTCCAGTCAATATCGCGGTGGACATTGTGGCGGCCCACTTCACCCCCTCTTCCTCAGATTCGCTTGTATTCAAAAAAGGCATGCTGGCCAAGATAGATGTCGGAGCTCATGTAGATGGTTATATCGCCGACACGACTTTCACCAAGGAAATCGGCACCAAAAGATGGGCAGAGCTTATCAAAGCCGCCGAGGAAGCACTTGAAGCCGCTATCGATGTTACAAAGCCGGGTGTCAGGGCCAAGATGATTGGAGGCGCTGTTGAGAGAACAATCGAATCATATGGCTACACCCCCATAACCAACCTGACCGGCCACAGCCTCAAAAGATACAACCTCCATGCCGGGCTGAGCATCCCCAACATCATGGACGACAACAACGACATCATCAAAGAAGGGGATGTAATTGCAATAGAACCTTTTGCCACAAACGGAGCGGGCAGGGTTGCTGGACGGAAGAGCGGCAACATATTCAGGATGATGAGAAAGAGGGAAGTAGACGACCCGAAATTAAACGAACTAATCGAAAAGATATACGAGGAATTCAGGGGTCTTCCGTTCTCGGAAAGGTGGATTGCGAAGCAGGTAAAGAAGCCGAAGCCAGCGATTAGAAAACTCTTGCGCTTCGGCGTGATAACAACATACCCGGTTTTGCTGGAGATAGAGAAGGGGATGGTGAGTCAGGCCGAGCATACCGTCATCGTGACAAAAAAAGGATGCAAGGTAACGACACGATGACGTGATGGAGCCAGCGTGGGTCCCAATATTTGCCAGTGGGGGATATATTTGATGTGTTGGCTTGGGTCATATTATTACCCAGTGTGGCGGGGGGCGGTAGGCGGGCATAGCCAGTACCCATGACGGAAGTTTCAACGTGGGGGCCGGAAGGCGGGTAAATATACAAAAAATAGGCAAGTCTACAGTATGCTGGACAGGTGTTCCTTCATCCATAAGCCTTTTCTTTGTTGATTTCTGCGCTGGCTCGGGCTCCAAAGAAAAGGTTCATCCATCCAAAAGAAACTCGCCCTCACCTGCTCGAAATCAAAGTATGCTGGACAGATGCTCTTTCATCCTGTCCAGATATTCCTTTCTTTCTTCCAATTGCTTCTCTTTCTTGGCCAGGTCCGCTTCCTTCTTCTTGAGGTCGGCGTGGAGTTCCTCGGCCTTCTCCTTGCTGGTCGTGTGGGCCTTCTCCTTCTTGGCCAGGTCTTTTTCTTTGGCCTGCAGGTCCTTCTCCATGCCCTCTATGCGCTTCTGCTCCTTCTCGATGGCCTTGCGCTCTGTCTCCAGTGTCTTTTCCACTCGCGCCCGGATGATCTCCTCGGCATCAATGGCCTTCTGTGATTCTAATTCGATTTGCTTCCAGACCTCGGCGGATTCCTTCTTCTCGCCCATCAGGGCCTCGAGTTCCAGGGCAAGCTTCTCGGCCGTATTTTTCAATTCTTCCTCACGGTCCCGGTTCTGGTCATTGAGCAGCAGTATTTCCCTCTCCCTCTTGGAAATTTCTTCTTCACGGGCTTTCAGGCTGCCTTCCAGTTCTTCCTTGATGCCAGCCAGTTCCTCGCGCTCATCGGTGAGCTGCTTGAGTAGGTCCTCGTTGCGCTTCTGCTCCACCGTCTTGGCGTACTTCATCAGGGAAAGGGCTGACTGCTTCATCTCGTCCACTTCGCCCCTCTCCTCCTTGAGCATCTGCATCTCGGCATCGCGCTTGTCCATCTCCTCCTCCAGCAGGCGCTTCATCCTGTTGAGGTCGGCTTCTTTTTCTCTCAATTCCTTCTGCTGCCTCTCTATTTCCTTTTCCTTCTGCGGCAAATCGCCTTTGAGAATTTCCAGCTTGTCCTTCTCTTCCCTGATCTCCTGGAGCTTGTGGCCGAGCTCTGATTCCATCTTGTTGAGGTCGGCCTCGTGAGAAGCCAGTTCATCCTCGCGGCGCATCATTATCTCGGCCCTTATCTTCAGTTCCTCGGTTTCCTTGGCCAGCCTGTCGATGTTGTCGTTGAGCTCCTTCTCCGTCTCGGCCAGCTCGTCGTACTGATAGTTGAGGTTCTTCTCCTCCACTTTGATCCGGACCTCTTTCTTCTTCAGTTCCTCGGTCTTTCTCTCCAGTTCCTTCTCCAGGTCCCTCTGCTGCCGCTCCTTGGCCTCGTGGCGCTTCGTTTCCTTGCCCAGGTCCTTCCAGACCTTGTCAATGTCATCCTTCTGGGATATGAGCCGGGTGTTATCATCCGTGATTTCCTTTTCCAGCTCCTTCAGTTTGGCATCCTTCTTTTCCAGGCTGAGCTTCATTGACTCTATCCGCTTTTCTCTCTGTATGATGTCTGCTTCAGCCACCTTGAATTCAGATTCCTTGTCAGATAATATCTTGGATTCCTCCTGAACCCTTTCCTCCTCGGCCCTTGCCACGGCCAGCCTGTTTTCTATCTCCTCCTCCTTTATGGCCAGCTCCTCCATCCTGCCTGCCAGTTCTCCATCCAGCTGGGCCAGTTCTTTGGCCCTTTCTTCCAGCTCGTTGGATTTCTTGCCCACTTGCCTTTCACGCTCGTTCAGTTCGATGTCCGTGCGGTGCTGGGCTTCCGTCTGTTCAGACAATTTGGCATCCTTCTCGGCCTGAAGCTTCTTGAACCCGGCAACATCATTGTCCAGCTTGTCCCTGCTTTCCTCCAGCCTGGCCATGCTTGCCTCGTGTTTTATCTCGCGTTCTCTCAAGTCGGCATCGGCCTCTGAGATGGTCTTCTCCCTGGCGGCAAGTTCCTTCTCCTCATCCTCCATCTCGGCTTTTCTTTGCTTCAGGCTTTCCAGGTCTTCCTCCAGGTGCTTTCTTTCCTGGCCAAGTTTTTCTCCGTCCTGCTCCAGCCCGCTCTCTTGCTTTTTCAGGTCCTTTTCCATGCCTGTTAATAGATTGTCTCTTTCATCAGCTTCCTCTATTTGGGTATCCAGCTCTCTCTTTCTGCCATCCAGTTCCTTCTCCAGGGACATCAGCTCGGCATCTGTTTCGGAAAGGCTGGCAGAGCGGTGACCGAGTTTCTCGGATTTCGCGGCCAGTTCGGTGTCCAGCTTTTCAAGCCTCCTGGCTTCCGTGTCCACCTCGATCCTTTCCGTCTTCAATTCCTTGTCCAGCTCCCTCAGTTCCGCATCTTTCGCAGACAGGGATTCCTCCTTCTCGGCAAGCTTTGCTTCCTTCTTGTCCAGCCTGGTTGAAAGCTTCTTCATTTCCTTCTCTTCAATGTCAAAAGCGTCCTTTTTCTCCTCCAGTTCCTTCATCTGTTTGGAGATA
>JAGLSY010000097.1 GCA_023135545.1 Thermoplasmata archaeon
GTGATCTTCTTGATACCCTTGCGCTTGGCCCTTCGTCCCTTTCGTATCCTTGGCTTTCTCAGCGAGCCGCGCCTTACCCTGGTTCTCACGATGACATAACCTTGCTTGGCCTTGTATCCCTGGTTCCTTGCCCTGTCCAGTCTTGTCGGGCGCTCTATCCTGGTGAAGGTTCCTTCGCGTCTCCAGTCCTGCATTCTGCTCCACTGGAGTTTTTTAACATAGGATTTCTCCGGAACTTTCCACGCCTCGCCAATATGAGAATAAAGGCTTGTATGGCGTTTAGGCGCTTTGACTTCCTCTCCGGGCGGTACAAAAACTTGCTCTTCGGCTTCTGCCGGAGCTTCTGCATCGGCTTTCGCCGGTGTCTTCGGAGCCACTGGCTTTGCCTTGGCCTTAGCTTCTGCCGGAGCCTTTGTCGGCTTCGGAGCTTTGGCCGGGGCCTCTGCCTGGCTCTCTTCGGTTTTCTTTACTTCTTCGTCTGCGATAGTATCATCTCCGTTGTTGGAGTGTTTACGGATTCACCCATTTGTGAAAAATCAGCAACTGGCTGATTTTTCCGGGCACATTTCCGACGGGACTCATCCCGTGGCTGTGTGGGAACTCCCCACGATACGCAAGAATAATCTCGCGGTGAGCGGCGAGAAAATGCTCAGCATATAAAATGATTACTGTTGAATAACACACAAATTAAGAATTGTTATTATTCAAATTGATCAAATCAAAAATTTAAGATTAAAAGTTAAAGGTGGGCGCTACACATGGCAACGCCCATGAATGGCAGAAACGCTTAACCGCCGATCCTGAAGACGCCAGTACCACATTTTGGACATGTTCCCTTCTGGGCTGGCTTTCCGTTCTTCATCGTAATCTTCTTTGCGTCCTTCATTTCTACCTTCTTTCTACATTTTACACAATATGCTTCTACCATATAATTCACCGAAGGGCAATCGTAGAAGGGGTTTATTAAGTTATTCGTGGTTTGAGGGTAAAATATGCCTTAAATTGCACTTTTTTCTCAGAGGCCCATTGTAGCAATCAAATCTTCAACGCCGGTGCCTTTCTTGGCATCCGTCAAAATAACTGGCTTTCCGGGAGCAATCCTTGCCGCATCGGACACCAGAACCTGGGGGTCGACCTCTATCGCCTCGGCCAGTCCTATCTTGTTTATGACTATTATGTCGGCCAGCCCGAAAATAACCGGGTGTTTCCTTATCATGTCATCACCCTCGGTTACCGACACAACGGCCACCCGCTTGTCTGTACCCAGCCAGAAGTCCCCGGGGCATACCAGGTTTCCCACATTCTCTATGAACATGACATCCAAGCTTTCCAGGTCGAATTTATCGAGGCAGTGGTCAACAAGGTGGGCATCCAGGTGACACTCCTTGCCGGTATTGAGATTCCGGACCGGAACATCGTGTTTCGAAACCCTCTTGAAATCGTCATCTCCGGCAACATCGCCGCATATCACGCCAGCTCTGATATTTCTCTCCCTGAGGATGTCCACAATTGCCTCGATGAGCATGGTTTTTCCCGAGCCGATTGAGCCGATGAAGTCGAAGGAGATTATGCCGTGGCTCCTGAGCAGAGAGTGATTATCACTGGCTATCCTGTTGTTGGCCTCCAGTAAATCTGCCCCCATCTCGACATCCACAACCTTGTGCATAACTGTCCCTCAAAAATTATAGGTTTCTTTTCGGCCTGCTGCAGATGGCATACTCGTCACCATCGAAAAATACTTCCAGGTCCGGATTCTCTTCCTGAAGCTGCCGAATCGTCTCCATGACCGTACGAAGGGTCATGTCCGGGTCGTTTTTATCGATTTTCAGATGTACCTTCTTTTCCATGAACAGCACCGTTGTTCCAAACTACCAGAATGAGTGCTCCCCAAACCTAAAGGATTGGGGTATTCTCGCAGTTAATCTGCTGAGTAATTCCAGCAATCGTACTTGAGCCCTTATTGAATTCAACCCAAGCCCATACCTTTTGCATGCAATGCCCAGCTTACCCAAGCACGGTTAGGTTCGAATCCGCAAACCGGAAGGTTGCGGTAT
>JAGLSY010000098.1 GCA_023135545.1 Thermoplasmata archaeon
GCTTGGCCTGTAGATATCCACCGATGACAAAATCGTAATGGTGTATAAGGCGGTTATCTACCAAATAGGTATTTATATGTCAAAAAGAATTGATTAAGTTAACTCACGGCCGCTGTTGTGATGAAAGAAAAAGGGTCGGTGGAGGAGGATTAATATGAGAATGGGCCGGGTAGACAGAGTGAGTAAGTTAATTGTGATTATATTGAGTTTGATGCTGGCAGTGCCTTTTATGACCTTTTTTTCTTCAGAGGAGGCAAGTGCAGGAGAGGTTCTCAGTGACATAGCTGGAGCAACCTATGCTCACTCAAAAGGCTATGATGGCACTGGGATCCTGATCGGTGAGGTAGGGACTGGCCTTGACACCGGAGACAATGCCACCCTTTTCGGTGATTTTGCCGGAAGGGTCGAGCACTTCGTGGATTGGGCAGAGGTCAATGATGCTGATGGTGTGGCCGAGGATGCCTTTGGAATGAGCACGCCCTTTGTGAGTTGGATGGCTGGGGATGACTCTACCGGCCAGTTCGATCCTGTGGATGGAAAATTGTATGGCCTTGGGATGGCTCCTGGGGCCAGCATAATGACAGAGCGAATTTTTGATGATACTGGAACACCTGCTGCTGTAAATATCGCTGATGTGTTCACCGATGCCTGTCAGAGAGGTGCCTATGCCATGACAAATTCCTGGGGCGGCGGGGCCAATTACGAATACGGGTCCATTTCTAACTTGATAGACACGGCAACCAGGGATGCAGATACAGCTGCACCCGGTGACCAGCCTTTGCTCCTGTTCATGGCAAGCGGCAACACCGATATCATGGAAAGCGGGTGCTCCAAGAATGGCATAACCGTTGGTGTCAGCGAGGGTTACAAGCCGCACAAGGGCCCTGACGCGGATAACATAGAAGAGCTATGGACATCGAGCCCAAGCGGGCCAACAGCCGATGGCAGGATAAAGCCAGATATCGTGGCTCCCGCGACATGGGGTGCCGGAGCCCGTTCCCACGACCCCGGAGCCGCGGGTTTCACCGGATGGGAGGCCGTCAATGCAGATTACCTATACACTGCAGGGTCCGGAGGTTCTTCAGCCGTGGGCTGTGGCGGGGCAGCGGTCTTTGCCCAGTACTACAATGACATAAACGGAGCTTTGCCAAGCCCGGCCATGACCAAAGCGGCCATGATAAACGGGGCGACCGACATGGACACTGCTGACATTCCCAACTCCAATGAGGGATGGGGCAGGCTGAACCTTACCAACATGATAGACCCTGGCTTCGATATCTTCTACGATGACCAGAACATCCTTCTTGAAACAGGGGGCAGCCAGATATATGACAGCCTCAACGTGAACGATGCCTCACAGCCTTTGAAGATAACTGTGGTATGGACCGATGTTCCAGCCCCGCCGACGACCGGTACCGGGGCCGCCCTCATCAATGATCTTGACCTTACAGCCATTTCACCTGGGGGGCAGGTTTACTATGGAAACTTTTTCGTAGGGGGGTGGGCAGTCCCTGATATCCCAATCGTTGACACGGTCAACAATGAGGAATGCGTATATGTCCAGACACCCGAGCTTGGACTATGGACAATATACGTGAATGGAACTGATGTTCAGCAGGATGCCATTTCTGCAACCGGAGAGATAGACCAGGATTACGCCTTCATAATCAGCGGCTCCTTCGATATAGGAGGAGGGCCAGTAGTTGATTATGGATATGCAGACCCCAACCCCACCAATGGAGCCGCGACCACAACGGTCTATGCAGGCTTTTCAGATTCCCAGAATATCGCGGATGCAGAATATTTCATTGATGTCACTGGAGACAATGGGACCGGAACGGCCATGACACCATCTGATGGAGCATTTGATGAGCCAGATGAGGATGCCTATGCAGACCTGGACATAGGGGCTCTGGGGTGGCTGCCCGGGGAAACCCACACGATTTATGTCCATGCACAGGACTCGAACACTGAGTGGGGAAGCTTCTTCCCGATAACCATCTTTGTTGGAACCCAGTACTTCCTTCATGTGGAAAATTCCATTGGGGTAGATATGAGCCTCTGGACCACCGCCCCTGATGAAGTTGCTATCATAACCAACACCACGGGGCCCATGCCAACCGCAGGCGACTATCAAGTCGGGACCCAGGCATGGATCACAGACCCCCTAGCCGCAGACACGGATGTAAGCGGCACGTGGAGATTCTTCATGAACGGATATGTGACCACGGACGAAGCGGCTGGCTTTCTCTATGCCAAGGTCTATGAGCACAGCACCATGACATTGCTGAACCCGGCACCGGAACAATGCCCGACCAACATCAGCGGAACATACAGTTATTACGAGTTTGAATGGACC
>JAGLSY010000099.1 GCA_023135545.1 Thermoplasmata archaeon
AGGCGGGGTCTTGTTATTGATGTGCTAGCGGGTGACAACGGTGATATGCAGAGAAATTACCCCTCGCAAGAACGAGCGAGGGGCACAAATCAAGCCCCGCCCAAAGGGCGGGGTCCTTATCCACACCCCACATAACAAATCCCATCACGCTCAACGTCCTCCAATTCCGAAAACCTCTAACTTCATCTTCCATGCTAAATAATTAATATCCCTGTGTTATCACCCTCTACAAGTGTTATCATGTATGTGGCAGAAGTTAGAGTCGAGCTGAAAAAAGGGGTCGCCGACCCCGAGGGAAAGAACACCAAGAAGGCACTGGACCTCCTGGGCTTTGACAAGGTGGTCGATGTCAGGACATCGACATTTTTCATCATCGAACTGGATGTTAACTCGGCTGAAGAAGCCAGGGCCATGGCCGAGGAGATGAGCGTCAAGCTGCTTTCCAACCCGGTCATACACATTCCTGTCATCAACATCCGAGAGGTGTAGGATTGAGTTCTGACCATCTCTTGAAGTCCGCCCATCTTTACAAGAAGCTGGAAGCTTCTTTTCCCTTTTTTGAAGTGACACTGGACAAGGCCAGCGATGACGACCTTCTGGCTCTGGGCGAGGAAAGCGGCACAGGCCTCAGCCTGGACGAATTGAAGCGCATAAAATCCTATTTCGCAGGTCTGGGAAGGAACCCATCAGATGTGGAATTGCAATCCCTGGGCCAGGCATGGTCAGAGCACTGTTGCTACAAGAGTTCCAAAACCATCTTGAAGGAATTTGTTTTCGGCATCGACAACCCCCAGGTCATAGACCGCGGAGATGCCGGTGTCATGGAATTTGATGACGAGCACGCTTACGCCCTCAGGATAGAGTCGCACAACCACCCCAGCGCGGTGGAGCCCTACGGAGGCGCGGCCACCGGAATAGGCGGAATAGTGAGGGATGTGCTGTGCATGGGCTGTCAGCCAATCGCCCTCATCGATCCCCTGTTCTTCGGGCATCTGGACCATCCGCACAACGCGGTTCCGAGAGGCACCAAACACCCTACCTATCTTCTGGACGGTGTGGTTTCCGGCATAAGGGATTACGGCAACAGGATTGGCATTCCCACGGTCAGCGGCGGGGTTTATTTTGATGATTCATATGTGGGCAACTGCCTTGTCAACGTGGGCTGTGTGGGCATAGCCAGGAAGGAAGATTTATACGAGAACAAGGTGGGCGGTACGGACGATAACCTGATTCTTGTCGGCGGGTTCACCGGCCGCGACGGAATTCATGGAGTAACATTTGCCTCCAAGGTTCTTACCGACAAATCTGAAACAGAATCCAGGGGGGCTGTCCAGCTGGGCGACCCCATCATGAAGGAGCCGTTGATTCATGCGGTTCTCGAAGTGGGCAGGCGCAAGCTCATAACCGGTATGAAGGACCTTGGCGGAGGCGGGTTATCCTGTGTCTGTGGGGAACTGGCCTTTGCGGCCGGGTTCGGTGTCAATGTCCATCTTGACCGAGTTCCACTCAAGGAGCCAGGGCTTCTTCCCTGGGAGATCTGGGTTTCGGAATCCCAGGAAAGGATGATGCTGGCCGTCACCGATGATAATGTCGAGAAGGTGATGAAGGTCTTCGCCCTTTACGATGTTCCGGCGACCGTCATCGGCAAGGTGATACCCGAGCAGGTGGCCAGAGTTCACTTTGATGGAACTATGATTCTTGAAATGGACCTGGAATTTTTAACGGGAGGTCCTGAATACTGCCGCCCCATGGTTCACACGACCTCGGACCAGAAGATGGAAGCTAGGGAACCTGCCCTCCCACCTAATTATTCGGACATTCTTCTAGATTTACTGGCCGATTCGAACGTATGCTCCAAGGAATGGGTGATAAGGCAGTACGACCACGAGGTGAGGGGCTCGACGGTCATCAAGCCGCTCCAGGGCGACATGAGGCACAGCACTCACGGAGATGCCTCGGTATTGAAACCCGTGGCAAATTCGTGGCAGGGTCTGGCCATTGCGGTTTCCGCCAACCCGTGGCTCACCTCTGTTGACCCAATGAAGGGCGGCAGAAGCGTGATGGATGAGATGTGCAGGAACATCGTGGCCGTGGGAGGCCGTCCCCATTCCCTTTCCAACTGCCTGAACTTTGGCAACCCCGAGATTCCGGAGAGGCTGGGCGAGTTCCACCAGACGGTCAAAGGGCTGGGCGAGGTGGCTGAGGCACTGGATTTACCGATTCCGTCTGGCAATGTGAGCTTTTACAACGAGACAGTCGACGGCAGTATTTTGCCGACTGCGACCGTGATGGGGGTTGGCATAGTGCCGGATGTGAGAAAGGCCATAACAACCGACCTCAAATCATCTGGCAGTTCAATTTATCTGGTGGGGTCCACGAAGGATGAGATGGGCGGCTCATTACTGTACAGGAAATATGATGGCTTTTCACCCAACGCCCCGGATGTGGATATTCCCCATCTTCAGAAATCTATCAACGGCCTTCTAGATTCTATGGGCTCGGGACTAGTACTGGCATGCCACGATATTTCGGATGGAGGACTGGCTGTTACTATTTCCGAGATGTCTATTGGCGGGGGAATTGGCGCGGAACTGGACCTTGGCGATTCCGGTCTTGATGCCCATGTTGAGCTGTTCTCGGAATCCAACACCAGGTGGCTTGTCGAGGTGACCGGTGCTAATGAAGGAGATTTCGAGAAAAAAATGGTTGACATTCCTATCCGAAAACTGGGAACAACTGGCGGTTCCAATCTCAAAATTTCACATGGCGGTAAGAAGATAATTGATATTGAGCTGGCTAGACTGAATTCTTCCTGGAGAAACACACTCTGGGAAAAGATGGGCTGAATCGCTTGATACACGGGCTAAGTGTATGAAATTTTGGATAAAAACTAAATATATAGTCAGCATTTTGCTTCATATTGATTCGAGGGGAGTAACATATGTTCATCAGATGGCACGGACACGCATGTTTTGAGATTTCGAACGGAACCACGATAGTGACTGACCCGCATGACGGGAAATCCATAGGCATTAAACCGCCAGACGTTACCGGGGACATAGTTCTCCAGAGCCACGACCATTTTGACCACAACTGCGCCAGACTGGTCAGGGGCTCCGACGTCAAGGTCATAACCACATCCGAGGCCAGGCAGGAAAAAGGCATCAAAATTCTCGGGGTGGATACCTTCCATGATGAGGTCAAAGGCGAGAAAAGGGGCCCTAACATCATCTTTAAGTTCGGAATGGACGACCTCAATATCTGCCACCTGGGGGACCTGGGTGAGCTTCTGAATGAAGAGCAGATAAAGGCAATAGGGGATGTGGACATTCTATTCTGTCCGGTCGGAGGTACCTTCACGTTGGATGCCGAGGGAGCGTGGCAGGTTATCAACAATATCAAGCCAAAAATAATCGTGCCAATGCATTACAGGGTCGGTGGTTTATCACTGTCCATAGCACCAATTGACGGCTTTCTGGACAGAGCCAGCGGTCAGGAACTGGTCAAGGTCGGCAATGAAATCGAATTCACCAAGGACGATATACCGGAAGAGCAGGAGATATGGATGTTTTCTTTATAATATTTTATAATAAAACATAAAGCCAGTAAACCTGTTTCAATATGCAAAACAGCTGTAAACTAGTATAATTTAAGCCCTTCTTCTACCTTGCCCAGCTCGATGGGTGTCGAGTCCTCACCCACCAACGCGCCCTTCGTGTTCGCCATGATGCTGGCTCCAAGCAGTCCTGAACCGTAATTTGCAGTGCAGATGCTGACATCCACCTGGAAAATCTCTTCCATGATTCCCATCTCCCAGTCTGAAGCATGTGGGTGGCATATCGCGGCCTTGTTGGTGACTACCGCGGCAGAGCCAACGGTCTTGAATCCTGCCACCGTGCCCTTTCTGACAGGCACATCCAAAGCCTTCGCAATCCTTTCGACCGTGGCATCGTTGAAGGAAGGATGGACCAGTGCACCGTTGTCGTTGACGAGAATATTGTTGCCGGCGGCATTGTATTTTTCAGTTAGTATTGTTACAGGCACAGCCTTTTCGAGCATGGCCAGCTCACTCTCCTGGATGAAAGGGTAGACCACCGCGCCGTTGGAGTTCATGGATATGAATGCCCCTATCAGGTTGGAGCTGTCCACATTGGTCCGGATTACATGGTCAACGCTCAGAACCTCGGGGGTCATCTTGGCGAGCATCTCCATATCCGGGCCCTTCGGTATTACGGCAACCGACTCGCTGGCAGTTGAAAATACCCCTATGAAGGAGTTACTGTGGATATGACATTTTTTGAGCATGAAAACCCTTCTTTAAATTTAAACAATCAAAGATACAAATGGTGGGATGCATGAAAATCGAGATTTATCTAGCATACCATAAATCTCAATTCTCATGCATTCCATTTCATTCATCATCGTCCGGGAGCATGACATCAACCCTGCCATCCTCCCACTTGAGGGTCTTCACCCTTATCTTGACGGGCGGTTTTTGAATTCCTCTGGACCATATGTATTCGTTAAGAACAAAATCTATCCAGATATCATCTATGTCCACCTTTACGTGCCTGGCCACATGCTTTTTCAGTAACTTGATTGCATGGGGGGCCCTCTTTGTTCTCGGAACCTTCTTAATTCCTTTCAGGGGAACATCCATGATTCGCTCGTTGTCGTCATCTGCCATATCCTAATTCCTCCATTGCATTTCGGAATTTTGAATGTTCGAAACGAGTTCGAACATTCAAATCCCTCACTTCTTCAACTTGCTCCTTCGCCACATCCTCTGTTTCGGATGTCTCAGGAACCTTCTGTTGGTCCTCTGCATGACCCAGGCCGGAACACGTCGGTTCTGCTTGGTGGCCTTCATCAGTCTCAGCTTCTTTCCCAATGGTTTGTACGTAGCCATTCTATCACCTGTTATATTCTCTTGATATTGATTTCCCTCTTCTCGGGCATTATTCTTTCCAGTATCTGAACGAGCATCTGGTCGGTCACCTGACCGGACAACTGGCCGCTCTGTGCCAGCATTATCAGTTGTTGCTCAATCTCCTCAACGAACTCCGGCTTGGCGATCTTTATCCTGGCAAGCCTGTCCCTGGCCTCGGGAGTCAATATCTGGCGCATGACGGCCTGCTTCTGCTGGTCTGCCTGCTCCTTCATTGCTTCCTGTTGTTCTGCCTGGGCCTGCTGGCTCTGCAACTGTGCTAGCCGCTTCTTCCTTATGACTTCCAGATCCTCATCATCACTGCTCATTCTCATTCACCTAATCATACTTGGCCATCTCCGGCCTTTCCTTGACCATCTCTTTCAGCACCTTGTGTGCGGTGTTGTCCAGGAGTCTCTGTCCCTCGGGAGCTATCCTGCGGCCCTTGTGCCCGTCGGTTATGATAAGGCCTGCCTGCTCCAATTGCTTCAGGGAATACCTTGCTATGGACCTGCTGCCCTTCGTGGCCCTGTTGGGCTTGGCACCGCGGTCCGCGCTTCCTCCGAAATAGCCACTGAGCCTTGATGAACCCACCGGGCCGTGAACATACACCTTTCTCAGGATCGCTGCCAGCCTGCGGTACCACCATTCAGGGTCCATGGGCCTTTTCTCTCTGTGCCTTCCTGTCTTCACATACTCCATCCACTCGGCCTTTTTAAACTCCGGCCTGGACTTGAGCTCTTCGGTCAACAGGTCGATTAGCCTGTCTGCTGGTACGTCAAATACGGTTGTCATACTCATCCTCCAGTATTGAATTTTCCCAACTTGCCTTCGGGCAAGCCGTCCAAATTATATGATGTACCCCTCCATCAAAGTCGGGAACCATCACATCTGGAATCAATACCCTTTAATGCATGGACCTAACTCTTTATCGTGAGTAGGGTCTATGCGGGCATTGCATCACCCCGAAATCCTTACTACATATAAAGGTTCTCCATTTTTGAGGGACGGCAGTTTACAATCGATACCTTTTTTACCGTCCAGAACCTAATTAGTGCATATGAGCATAGAGGAAGATGTCCTTGGCCAGATAAAGCCGACCGAGGCTGAGGAGAATCATATCAGGGAAACCATGGAGGCCCTGAGATCAAGGATAGCCCAGACTCCGGCATTCAAGGAGGAAGATATCGAAATGTGCCTGGTCGGCTCTATCGCCAGGGGCACCCACCTGAAGGACCCGGATATCGACATGTTCCTTCTCTTCGACCCGTCTGTTGAAAGAGCAAGGCTGGAAAAAGTGGGTGTGGCCATAGGTCGGGAAGCGGTTGGCGGCGAGGAGCATTATGCCGAGCACCCCTACATCAAGGGAGAGATTAACGGGTTGAAGACCGACATAGTGCCGGCCTACAAACTGGGGGATGCCAGCCAAAAATTAACCGCGGTGGACAGAACCCCCTTCCACATGAGGTACATAGTCGAGCACGTGGACGATGGCATGCGCGATGAGATAAGGCTTCTCAAGCAGTTCATGAAGGGCACCGGCACTTACGGTGCCGAGATCAAAACCCAGGGATTTTCGGGCTACCTGTCCGAGCTGCTGGTCATAAAATATGGATATTTTTCCCAAACTCTGGAGGCGGCTAGCAGGTGGAAAAGGCACGAGCTTATCTATATTGAGGAAAAGCCGGCCAGGAAATATGATGATGCCCTCATATTCATCGACCCGGTCGACCCCAATCGCAATGTTGCCTCGCCGGTCTCTTTAGACACCTTTGCTAGATTCGTTCATGCCGCCACCCAGTATCTTACCGGCCCCAATACCAAATTCTTCTTCCCCAGCCCCTATCAGCCCATGACCCAGGAAGAAATAGCCGAGTCCATGAAGCCGAGAGCCGATATCATAGGCATCCGGTTCAAGAGGCCCGAGCTCATAGATGACATTTTTTACGGCCAGGTGGGAAAATTCGAAAGAGCCATAACCCAGCTTCTGGAACAGAAGGACTTCAAGGTGCTTCATTCCGGCGCATATGTTGAAGACGATTCCACAACCCTTCTTTTCGAAATAATGAATGCCAGTCTTCCCAGGGCCAAGGTACATCTCGGCCCCCCGGTCTGGATACAGGAGAATTCCCAGGATTTCATAGATAAATGGAAGAATAGCGAATCCCTGCTGTCCGGCCCCTACATCGAGGACGGTAACTGGAAGGTCATAATGGAGAGAAAACACACCGATGCCCTGACCCTTGTCAGGACCAACATCACGAGACTGGATATCGGAAAGGACCTTAATAAGATTAAAGACAATCTGATTTTCATAGGTCATGAAGAAATAATGGATAAAGCCTCTCAATACGCCCTTTCAAGGTTCCTGGACAAGAGAATGCCCTGGGAGTTTAAGTAAGATAAATCTCGTAAGTTCTGGTGTTTCCGCTGGCATCCTCGGCCACGAGGGTTATGGTGGTGTTCTCTGCCACGTTTTCCAGAGTGTAGGTGTAATGGTTGTCAGGGCTGTTGGCCATGTTGTATTCATTGTCACCAACCCGGAGGAAAACCGTTCCCATAAGGTCATTGTCGGTTACCTTCGCGTCAATTGTAACATTGGCACCGGCATCGATATCTATCTGGTTCAGCTCCACCTTGGCGGTCGTGTTGTTGCCTGGTCCAAGTATTATGACAGGCTCACCACCCAGATCGGTGTCTATGGTGATGAACTGGGGGCTGGCATGGTCCGCGAAGGGCGGGTTTACAAGGAGAACCCATATGGCCAGGAAGGCAAAGAAGTAGGTCGAAAAGATGCCGATCCAATGTTTTGCCTTGAAGGAAGAAATCTCTATGCTGAATCGGGGTATCAGCATGTAAATCAGAGCCATGCCCAGAATGCCAATCAGGAAGCCCGTCCCGGCACCTGCCGAGTCCAGGACCATGTAGGCCACAACAGCCATTGGAATAGACAATACGACCGAAATAAGAGTCGCCTTGGCCGTGGTCATCTCTTCCTCAAGGAACTCACGCTCATCGAATTCGGGAGGCTTGTATTCCTTTTCCTGCTTTTCCTCCTCGTGCTTTCGCTTTTTCTTTGCCATCAAAGGTGTGAATACCATTCCATACAAAAACCTATTGATGCTGGTGCGCTGAAACTTCCGCAGATGGTGCAGTCTTTGCCCGCCTACCGCCCCCACCACGCAGTATATCGCTATCACCCATGCTAGCAACTACTGGGACCCACGTTGGATTATTAATGAGGCCCACGTCATGCAATTATCATCAAGCGTCCCGAGCAGGTAGGGGATGGCCAGCGCAGGGACAAGAGGTTAGGGGAGGATTAAGGCAAGTATATGCCAACAGAACACAGCAGATATCATCAACATGCCCCGCCCGGGCCAGCTTGCTGGCCACGGGTTGCGACCGCGAAGCGGCGCAATCTCGAGTAACGCAGAGGCGGGGTCTTGCTATTGATGTCCCAGCGCGTGACAGCGATGACATGTAGAAGAATTATCACCTCGCAAAAACGAGCGAGGGGTAGAATTGAAGCCCCGTCCGAAGGGCGGGGAGATTAACCCTTTTTCATTTGAGCTAAAGCTAGCAGGTAAAAATATTAAAAAGGGAAAAGGTGGGCCCCGTTAAGGGCCCATGTAGTCGTATTGCTGTGTGTCTTTCGCTTATGGCTCTACCAGGTTCTCAGGGGAAACCGTCGGCGGCTCCTCCTCTGGGGCAGGTGCTTCTGGCTCTTCCATTCCCATGGGTTCGTACTCGTCTTCTTCATCTTCGAATCCGAATTCGTCCTCATCGTCGTAGTCGTCGCCCTCGCCCTTGAACTTGTTGAAAACCATCAAGAGTATGGCGATGATGATTATCAGGAACAGGAGCAATGCCAGTGCCTTGATGCCTGTGTCGAACCAGTCAACTTCTGTCGGGTTGTAGGATGAACCGGGTAATGAGCTCATTACCTCAAGTACCTGGAATCCATCTCCGATCTGAACAGCCGTGCCGTTATCCGGGTCAATGCCGGTTATCGTGACATTGATGGTATAGGGCTTGCCGTTCACCATGTCCTTGTCCGCAATCATGGTAAAGGTACAGTTGGTGCTTGCACCAGGTGCAAGGTCGTTGATCTTTATTATCATGATTGTTGAGCCAGGCATCGAGTAAACGCCGTCCATGTACAGGTTGATCTCGACGATCTCCCTTATGTTGTCCACATCGAGACTTTCCATTGTATAGAACATGTCGTCTGGTATGTCAAAGTTGTCGAATGAAGCATTGCTCCAGTTATCGAAGACGCCAGTCCAGTCAAATTGGTCTTTGAAAGCTTCTTCACCGCCAGGTACTGTCCAGTCATATTCCTCAGTGGTGTCAGATGGTATGCTGACGAAGACGTCCCTCGCTGTATCATCACCCAAATTGGTGATTTCCAGTTCAAGACTAAATGTCTCGCCAGGCACGATCTCATCGGCTGTGAAAGACGTGATTATCAGCTCTGGGCCGTATCCGGTAAAGTCGATAACACAGCCACGGGTGTAGTCGATCACAACGCTAACCTGCTGTAATGTATCATTGATAACAGCTGTGATCTCCAGTTGGAATGGATATCTGTCCGGTATCAGAGCCGGGTCCGTGTCCACCCAGAATTCTGCGTCAAAGGCCCCGCCTGCACCTGGAGCCCATGTGGGCTCTGGCGTTGCTGGGTTTGCCGCAAATGCCCACACCCATGGGTCGCCCATGTTTATGATCGGGTTGTACCATGGTGTGTTGTTGAAGTTTGCCCTGACGGTAACATCGATGAAGGTGTACTGCTCGTCGTTCACCAGGTTGACTGTGATTGAGTTTGCCCTGATGTCATTCTTTGCATTAGCACCATCCACATTAGCGGGCACTGTAACAGTTGCGTGGCAGGATATTGCACTGTCTGTCACAACGATGCTGAAGATGATCTCCAGGTCTTCTCCGCCGTTGGTCTCGATGAAACCACTTGCATCATCAAGTTCTCCACCGTTGAAATAGAATCCATTGTATATGATCGGCAGCCTGTGCTCGCCTATCGGTATGTTGTTTACAACAATCATTTCGATTGTGAAGTTGATCGTATCGCCAACAATAAGCAGAGGCTCAGTATGAGTGATACTGTCAGCATCAGTAGGAGCACCAGTCTCATGGTAGAAGAACCGTGGGTTTCGAAAGTAGTCGTTCGCACCCCAAGCGTCTGGGTCAATCTCGAACTCAACGTTATATAGGTCTGTGTTACCGTTGTTCTCGATTGTTACGTTTACACGAATCTTCTGGTCTGTGTAAGTGGGCTGCTCGATAGTGTCAAATGGTGCGACCACATCAACCTGTCTGGTTGCCATGAGGTCGTCATCGACCACTGTAACAGATGTTGCCCTGCACTGGAACTCAGAGTATGGGTTTCCATCGTCTGTTGCATTAACATCATCGAATGAGAAGTCAACTTCAAATTCTACAAGAAGGTCGTTCTCAGTGACTCTTAAATCGCTGTCTGCCCTTGTGTATGTGATGACAGCTGAGCCATCATATATTCCGGGTGCCTTCTGTGCGGCCACATCAACCCTGTAAAGGGTCTGGTCTGTAACGCCTGCATCGATACCGCCAGGAATAATACATGTGTCCCTGTCTCCAGAGAATGTAATGCCATCTCCTGGTGGTGTAACAACACAAGTCAAGTCATCAATGTTGTCTGTACCCAGTTCATAGTTGAGGAGATCCATCTCGGCCTCTTCGAATGTGTCGCCAGCCTCGAATTCTGGATCACCTATCTCTGCTTCGTCTTCCATGTTAGGTAACTGCTCGTCTGGGTCGTTTGCCGGGTCATCGAAGATCGAGGAGAGGTAAATGTATCCACCTGTATTTCCTGTCACACTCAGTGGTGTTCCACTGTTATCATCGAGGTAATCCCATGTTAAAGTTATTGCTGTGTTTGTGCTTGTTCCTAGAGCAATGTTTGTTGCTAGAACATCGAAATTAAAGTCGAAATTTTGATATCCATTTGCTGCTATGATCAAAGGACCAACTGAAACCTGAACTCCAGCTGTACCTGTTACAGTGTCCTCAAAGTCAAATACAGTTGCCGTATAAGATGTGATATTTACGTAGAAATCATTTGCTGCATCTGTTACATCTGTATTGTGCAATCTGATTCTCAAGTCACAAGAATCACCTGTAACTGCATCATCATCTAATCCGTCACCCTCACCCAGGTTATATGGGTTGGTTCCAGCGACATTGGACATCCAAACCTTTTCATCTAACATGAAGTCCGTGTCGAAGACAATATCCAGACCACCAGTAACTACCTCTGTGTCTGCTACCACTGGCGCACTAATAA